>NZ_QOAY01000306.1:156922-158670 GCF_003314775.1 Microbacterium sp. H6
CACGCGAAGAGGCTCGGCATCGATCTCGTGCTGGTTGCGGCAGAAGTGGGCGACCGCCTCATCACCCGCAACGATGTAGACGCCTATGCGGAACGCGTCGGCGCGCACGATCGCGCCGGCGGCGGCGTGCATTCCACGTCGTCCGCTGCACTTCCGGCCAGCCCTGCCGCACTCGCCGGCGAGGAGCGCGAGACCCGGATCCCCATCCGCGGAGTGCGCAAGCACACGGCGGCGGCGATGGTCCAGAGCGCCTTCACGGCCCCGCACGTCACCGTCTTCCATACCGTCGACGTGACCGCGACCATGGATCTGCTGTCGAGTCTCCGCGAAGATCGATCGCTGAGCGCACATCGGATCGGGCCGCTCGCCGTGGTGGCGAAGGCGGTCTGCCTCGCTCTCGGGCGGACTCCTGGCCTCAATTCGCGTTGGGATGAGGCCGCCGGCGAGATCGTCCAGCACAACTACGTCGATCTCGGGATCGCGGCAGCGACGGAGCGCGGACTGATCGTCCCCATGATCAGAGATGCCGAGCGGCTGACACTCACCGAACTCGCGGACGCCGTGAAATCCCTCGCCGAGGTCGCGCGTTCGGGGAAGACCTCGCCGGCGGAGCTCGCGGGCGGCACCTTCTCGATCTCCAACATCGGCGTGTTCGGTGTCGATGCCGGTACGCCGATCCTTCCCCCCGGTCAGTCCGGGATCCTGGCCGTGGGCGCGGTACGTCGTCAGCCCTGGGAACACCGGGGCGAGATCGCGCTGCGGCAGCTGATGACCCTCAGTCTCTCTTTCGACCACCGGATGGTCGACGGCGCGGAGGGCGCCCGGTTCCTGAAGGATGTGGCCGACCTCCTCGAGGAGCCGGGGCGGGCGATGCTCCTCAGCTAGTCGCGCGCACGGCAGCATCCGCCATCGCGATCAACACGGTCGCGGTGGCGGAGTGCCGTCTGGCCGCCGCACGCGTGCTGTGCGGCGTGGAGTTGATGAGTCCGAAGCAGGCCTGCACGCGCAGACGCAGCTCGTCCGGATCGGCGCCGTCCGTGCCGCCTCGACGCAACGGAGCCAGGGCCGCCATCCACAATTCGATGTAGGCGCGTTGCAGGCGGCGTACCTCGGCGCGGTCGGCATCGGACAGGAACGCGACATCGCGGTCCTGCACCTGGATCACCTCGGCGTTACCCAGGGCGAAGTCCACGTGGAACTCGATCAGCGCACGCATGCGCGCGTCGGGCGTCGGGGCCTCGTCAGCGACGCGGCGTCCGCCGTGGATGAGGTCCTGACTGACTTTGACGAGGACCGCTCCCAGCAGAGCCTGCTTACCGGCGAAATGACGATAGACGGCCGGGCCGGACACACCGACGGCAGCGCCGATGTCCTCCAGGCTCACGCCGCTGTACCCGCGCGCGGCGAACAGTCGTGCTGCGGCGTGCAGGATCGCATCGGACCGCTCGGCCTTGGCGCGGTCTCGGGCGGTGACCGGGCTTGTCATCTCAGTTAATCCTCGCTAACCTGAATCAACGGGTTAGTGAACACTAACCGAAAGTGCATGCACCGCGCCAGGGTTCGGCCCAGGGCGGACGTGGGTCGAGGAGGACATCACGATGCCGACATCCCAGGAGTCGCTCGCGCACGAACTGCGAGACCGCCTCGCCGCCGCCGCGCGCGGAGGACCGGACGCTTCTCGCGAGCGTCACCTGGCGCGAGGGAAGCTGCTCCCTCGCGATCGCGTCACCCGTGTGCTCGATGAGGGC
>NZ_QOAY01000306.1:158701-160686 GCF_003314775.1 Microbacterium sp. H6
CCCTTCCTCGAGGTCGCGCCCCTCGCGGCTGACGGCCTGTACGGGGGAGAGGCGCCGGGCGCGGGCGTGATCGCCGGTATCGGTCTCGTGCACGGGCGGCACGTCATGGTGGTCTGCAACGACGCGACGGTCAAGGGCGGCACGTACTTCCCCCTCACCGTCAAGAAGCATCTTCGCGCGCAGGAGATCGCGCTGGAGAATCGCCTTCCCTGTCTCTACCTCGTCGATTCGGGGGGCGCGTTCCTCCCCAAGCAGGACGAGGTCTTCCCGGACCGCGAGCACTTCGGGCGGATCTTCTTCAATCAGGCGCGCATGTCCGCGGAGGGCATCCCTCAACTCGCCGCCGTTCTCGGCTCGTGCACCGCCGGCGGCGCCTACGTACCGGCGATGAGCGACGAGACCGTCATCGTGCGCCGCCAGGGGACCATCTTCCTCGGTGGCCCCCCGCTCGTGAAGGCCGCCATCGGGGAGATCGTCACGGCGGAGGAACTCGGCGGCGGCGAGCTGCACGCACGACGCAGCGGCGTCGTCGACCATCTCGCCGAAGACGACGAGCACGCCCTCGAGATCCTGCGCGACATCGTGGCCACGCTCCCGCCTCCCGCCGCCCCGGCCTGGGAGGTGCTCGGCAGCCGCGCTCCCTCCGAGCTGTCCAGCCTCTACGACGCCGTCCCTGTCGACGTCAATGCCGCGTACGACGTGCACGAGGTCATCTCGCGGTTGGTCGACGGCGACTCGTTCCTCGAGTTCAAGCCCGAGTACGGCACGACCCTGGTCACCGGCTTCGCCCGTCTCCACGGTCACCCCGTCGGCATCGTCGCGAACAACGGCGTACTCTTCAGCGAGTCGGCGCTCAAGGGCGCCCACTTCATCGAGCTCTGCGACCAGCGGGGGATCCCTCTGCTCTTCCTGCAGAACATCACCGGTTTCATGGTCGGCTCCGACGCGGAGGCCGGCGGCATCGCCAAGGACGGCGCCAAGATGGTCACGGCCGTCGCCAGCACCCGTGTACCGAAGCTCACCGTCATCATCGGGGGATCGTTCGGAGCCGGGAACTATTCGATGTGCGGGCGCGCGTACTCGCCGCGGTTCCTGTGGACCTGGCCCGCCAGCCGCATCTCCGTGATGGGGGGCGCGCAGGCCGCGTCGGTGCTCGCCACTGTCAAGGAGGACCAGCTCTCCGCACGCGGCGGCTCCTGGACGGCGGAGGAGCGAGCAGCCTTCGAGGCCCCGGTCCGGGAACAGTACGAGCACCAGGGCGAGCCGTACTACGCGACCGCGCGGCTCTGGGACGACGGCATCGTCGACCCCGCCCAGACCCGCGACCTCCTCGGCCTCGCCCTCGACGTCGTCTCCCGCAGCCCGCTGCCCGAACCGCGCTTCGGCATCTTCCGGATGTGAGTGCCTTGTCCATGAATCCGGCACCGACGTCGTCCGACGTCCTTTTCCACACCGTCCTCGTCGCCAACCGCGGGGAGATCGCCCGCAGGGTGATCCGCACGCTGCGGGCGCTCGGCATCTGCAGCG
The DNA here is from genome assembly GCF_003314775.1 of Microbacterium sp. H6. Lineage (NCBI taxonomy): Bacteria > Bacillati > Actinomycetota > Actinomycetes > Micrococcales > Microbacteriaceae > Microbacterium > Microbacterium sp. H6. The sequence goes on from NZ_QOAY01000306.1 coordinate 160,229, forward strand.
TCGCCGTCTACAGCGACGCCGATGCGACGAGCCCTCATGTCCGCGAGGCCGATCTGGCCGTGCGGATCGGGCCAGCGCCCGCTGCCGACTCCTACCTCGACATCGACGCCGTCATCGCCGCGGCGCGCGCCACCGGTGCGCAGGCCATCCACCCCGGCTACGGCTTCCTCTCCGAGAGCGTCGGACTCGCCGAGGCCTGCGAGGAGAGCGGGGTCGTCTTCATCGGTCCCTCCGTCGACGCGCTGCAGATCATGGGAGACAAGGCCCGCGCCCGCGATCATGTGCTGCGGTACGGGGTCCCCGTCGTCCCCGGCTTCGATGCCAAGGGACTGTCCGACACCGAGATCGCCGAAGAGGCCGAGACCGTCGGATATCCGCTGCTGGTCAAGCCCAGCGCAGGGGGAGGGGGAAAGGGCATGGAGGTCGTCGCCGACGCGGCGGGGCTCCGCGGCGCTCTC
>NZ_QOAY01000306.1:160758-169408 GCF_003314775.1 Microbacterium sp. H6
GGCTGATCAGACGACCACGGCACATCGAGGTACAGGTCTTCGGCGACGTGCACGGCACCGTCATCGCCCTCGGCGAACGCGAGTGCACGTTGCAGCGCCGGCATCAGAAGGTCATCGAGGAGGCCCCGTCGGCGGGGATCCCGGCCGACACGCGCGAGCGCCTGCTCTCCGCCGCGGTGCTCGCCGCCGAGAGCGTCTCCTACGTGGGGGCCGGCACGGTCGAGTTCCTCGTGGATGCCGACGCGCCGGACGAGGTCTTCTTCATCGAGATGAACACGCGGCTCCAGGTGGAGCACCCCGTCACCGAGGAGGTCACCGGACTCGACCTCGTCGCGCTTCAGCTCCGCGCGGCAGCGGGTCTTCCCCTGGACGTCACACCTCGCCTGCGCGGCCACGCGGTCGAGGCTCGGGTGTACGCGGAGGCCCCTGAGCGCGGCTTCCTTCCGTCCACGGGGACGGTGCTCCTCTTCGACCCACCGCCGGGTGTCCGCGTGGATGCGGCCATCGAGAGCGGCAGCGAGGTCACCGGATTCTACGACCCGATGATCGCGAAGGTGATCGCCTTCGCCGATGACCGCGCCACGGCACTGGCACGACTGGACCGAGCACTCGCGAGCACCGTCGTGCTGGGCGTCGAGACCAACATCGCGTTCCTGCGGATGCTGTGCCAGGACGCGCGGGTCATCGAAGGCGATCTCGACACCGGTCTCATCGAGTCCCTGCTTCCCCTCGAGACGGTGAAGCCTTCGGCGTCTCAGTTGGCTGCGGCGCGGGACGCCGTTTCGGATCCCCCCGCATCGGTGCGCACCAGCCCGCTGTGGCGTGAGCTGCCCGGGTGGCGCCTGGGGACCCAGGACGCGCCGTATGCCCCGTTCGTCGCGCTCACGGACGACGGCGACGAGGTCGAGCTCGATGAAGCGTCTCCTTCCCCCTCCAGAGCGGGCGTGCTGGCCGCAGTCGATGCCGAGGGAGCGGTCTGGGTCGCGGAGGAAGGTCGCACGATACGCCTGCGCCCTCTCGACAGGCGACAGCGGATGCAGCGCCGGTTGTCCGCACGCGACGCGGGAGCTGCGGCGACCGAGCCGGAGGGCCGTGCCCCCATGCCGGGCAGCGTCGTGGCGGTGCACGTGACCGACGGCGACACGGTGTCCGCGGGAGAAGCCCTCGTCTCGATCGAGGCGATGAAGATGGAGCACCCGGTACTGGCACCGCATGACGGTGTGGTGCATCTGCTGGTCGCGGTCGGCGACCAGGTGCGGCGTGACCAGCCGGTCGCCCGCGTGACGACGGAGGAGAGCTGAACATGGAAGAGCTGACCGACGAGGAGCGCGAGCTCGCCGCCATGGTGCGCGAATTCGCCGACACGGTCGTCGCACCGCAGGCCTACGAGGCCGATCGCACGCACACGCTGTCGATGGACGTCGTTCGCCAGATGGGCGATCTCGGATTGTTCGGTCTACCGTTCCCCGAGGAGTACGGCGGACAGGGCGGCGACTACATGGCACTCGGCATCGCGATCGAGGCGCTCGCGCGCGTCGACCAGTCCATCGCGATCACGCTCGAAGCAGGGGTCAGCCTCGGCGCGATGCCGATCTACCGCTTCGGCTCGGAGGAGCAGCGCCAGGAGCTGCTGCCGGACCTGCTCGCCGGGCGAGCCCTGGCGGGCTTCGGCCTCACGGAACCGGAGGCCGGCAGCGATGCCGGTGCGACCAGGACCACGGCGCGCCTCGACGGCGACGAGTGGGTGATCGACGGCTCGAAGCAGTTCATCACGAACTCCGGGACCCCCATCACGCGGTTCGTCACGGTCACGGCGGTGACCGGGAACGAGGATGGGCGCAAGGAGATCTCCACCATCATCGTGCCGAACGGGACACCGGGGTTCACGGTCGAAGCGCCGTACGACAAGGTCGGGTGGAACGCGTCGGACACACATCCCCTCACCTTCGACGCCGCACGGGTTCCCGCCTCCAACCTGTTGGGTACGCGGGGGAGCGGCTTCCGCAGCTTCCTCAGCATCCTCGACGAAGGACGCATCGCGATCGCGGCCCTCTCGACCGGCGCCGCCGAAGGATGCCTGGAGGCCGCTGTCGAGTACGCCAAGAGCCGCACGATCTTCGGGGCCGCCCTGAGCACGCGGCAGAACGCGCAGTTCACTCTGGCCCGCATGCGCGCACGGGTGCACACGGCACGTCTCGCCTGGCATCACGCGGCTCGACTCCGAGACGCGGGCAAGCCGTTCGCCGAAGCCGCGGCCATCGCCAAGCTGGTCGCGGGCGAGGCGGCGATGGACAACGCGAGAGACGCGACGCAGATCTTCGGCGGCAACGGCTTCATGAACGAGTTCTCCGTGGCACGGCACTACCGCGACTCCAAGATCCTCGAGATCGGCGAGGGCACGACCGAGGTGCAGCTGCTGGTCATCGCCCGCGGTCTCGGACTCGCCGGGTAGCGTGGCGGCATGAGCACGCACGACGTCGTCCAGAGGGGTCTGTACTACGAGGAGTTCGAGACCGACGCCCGCTACCTGCACCGCCCAGGACGAACTGCGACCGAAGCCGACAACGTGCTGTTCACCACCCTCACCATGAACACGCAGGCCCTGCACCTCGATGCGGCTTTCGCCGACGGTCAGGAGCCGTTCCGCGCGCGACTGATGAACTCGATGTGGACTCTGTCCACCATGGTGGGTTCGTCCGTCGCGCAGCTGACGCAGGGGACCCTCGTCGCACAGCTCGGCTTCGGCGATGTCGCGTTCCCGCATCCGCTGTTCGCGGGAGACACCCTCTACACCGAGAGCACGGTCGTCGAGAAGCGGCTCTCCTCCTCCCGGCCGGGGCAGGGGATCGTGAAGATCGCCCACACCGGCCGGAACCAGGACGGTACCGTCGTCGCCACGGCCGTCCGCTCGGTGCTCGTCCACTGCCGTCCGGAAGGATCCCCCGCATGACGTTCGACCTCGGTCCGGCGCTGTTGTTCTGCCCTGCCGACCGGCCGGAGCGCTTCCGGAAAGCCGCGGAGCGGGCTGATGCGATCATCCTCGATCTCGAGGACGCGGTGCTCCCGGAGGCGAAGGACGAAGCGCGCAGGAACGTGATCGCCGCCGATGTCGACCCCTCTCGAGTGGTCGTGCGCGTCAACGCCCCCGACACCGAGGCCTTCGCCGCAGACCTCGCGGCGCTGGCTCAGACCGACTTCCGCACCGTGATGGTGGCGAAGACCGAGCGTGCGGACAGCTTGTCGGCGTTCGACGAGAGGTACTCGCTGATCGCCCTGTGCGAGACCGCCCGCGGCGTCCAGGCAGCCGACCGCATCGCCGCACACCCGCAGGTGTCCGCGTTGATGTGGGGGGCCGAGGATCTCGTCGCCTCCCTGGGAGGCACGTCTTCGCGCAACGCGGATGGCGCGTATCGCGACATCGCCAGGTACGCCAGAGCGCGTGTCCTCCTCGAAGCCGGTGCGCACGGCAAAGCAGCCATCGACGCCGTGCACATCGACATCGATGACCTCACTGGACTCGAGGAGGAGGCGATCGACGCCGCCGCTTCGGGATTCCGTGCGACGGCCTGCATCCATCCGAACCAGGTGGCGACGATCCGTGCGGCGTACCGTCCGGACGACGCGCTGCTCACCTGGGCGCGCGCCGTGCTCACTGCGGCCGAGTCGCAGCGCGGCGTGTTCCGGTTCGATGGACGGATGATCGACGAGCCGGTCCTCCGTCACGCGCGTTCGGTCGTGTCCCGCGCCGTCTGATCAGAGGACGGGCGTCTCCTCCAGCAGACGGAGATAGCCCGGTGCGGCGACGAACCGGTGCGCCGAGCCGTTCTGCAGCACCTCGCCGTCGCGCGGGAGAGTGCCGCCGGAGACGTGGTCGATCACGGCGCGGATCACGCCACCATGAGCGACGACGATGACCGACTCCGCACGCGGGGAGGACCGACGCCGCGCCTCGCGAGCGATCGTGTGCAGTGCTTCGATCGCGCGTTCTCCCACCTCGTGCAGCGACTCCGCACCAGGAACCTCCGCGTGCCAGTCGCCATACGTCGCGATGTAGTCGGGCACGAGCATGCCCTCACCATCGCCGAACTCGCGCTCGCGGATATCGGGGACGACGCCGGCGACTTCCAGCCCCAGGCGCTCCGCGATGATCTCCGCGGTCTCCTTGGCGCGCAGCAACGGGCTCGTGTAGACGGCGTGATGGGTTCCTGCCGCGAGCTTCTCCGCGGCCCATCGCGCGTCTTCGCGTCCCTTCTCGTTCAGGGGGATGTCGGTGGAGCCCTGGATGCGCCGCGCGAGGTTCCAGTCGGTCTGACCGTGGCGGACGAGGGTGAGGTGGGTCACGAGAGGAGTTCCTGGAGGGCGGGGAGCACGTCGCTGGTGCCCGCGGCGATGGTCACATGCGCCCAGGCATCCGCGCGCGTCGGCTCACGGTTGACGATGATCAGGGGGATGTTACGTCGCCGCGCACGCTCGACGAGGCGGACACCGGAGTTGACCACGAGGGAGGAGCCCGCGACGATCAGGGCGGAGCTCGAACTCAGCAGCGACTCCGCTGCGCGGAAGCGATCCTGTGGCACGTACTCGCCGAAGAACACCACGTCAGGCTTGAGCATGCCCGCGCAGACGGTGCACACGGGGATGACGAAGCCTTCCGTGCTCTCCGGGAGCACGTCGCCGTCGGGGGCGAGAGCGACGTTCTCCGGCACGGTGATCCAGGGGTTGAGCTCCTCGATCTGCACGGCGACGTCGCGGCGATCGAAGACCTGACCGCACTGCAGACACAGCACGCGACGCATGGTCCCGTGGACCTCGATGACGTGCGAGCTCCCGGCCCGCAGATGCAGTCCGTCGACGTTCTGGGTGATCACGCCGGACACGTTCCCCGATGCTTCGAGTTGCGCCAGGGCGATGTGTCCCGCGTTCGGCTCGGCTCTCGCGAAAGCGCGCCAGCCCAGGTGCCCGCCGACCCAATAGCGCCGACGCGCAGCCTCGTCACCCAGATAGGTCTGGATCGTCATCGGATCGCTGCGCGTCCTCGCGCCTTCGCCACGGTAGGCGGGGATGCCGGAATCGGTGGAGATGCCGGCGCCGGTGAGGAGTGCGATGCGCTTCTCGCGCAGCAGCTCGGCGGCGTGGGCGATGGTGGCCGACAGCTCGGCGGGAATGGACACGCTCACAAGACCTCCTCGAGCGAGTCTACGGTGCCGAGGCCGACCAGGGCCTCCACGAGAGCCGCCGACGCCCCAGCGACCGGTGCTGCGCCGTGTCCTGACGGTGGCAGAGTGGACATCGTGGATCTCCTGCCTGTGACCGACGCCGCCGACCGACGTCTCGACGACTACCGCGGCCTCACCGATACCGCCCTACGAGCACTGTCGGAGCCGTCCGGTGGTCTCTACATCGCGGAATCGACGAAGGTGATCGCGCGCGCGGTCGCCTCCGGTCACCGTCCCCGCTCCGTCCTGGTGCAGGAGCGCAGGGTGGACGACATCCGTGCCATCGTCGGTGACCTCGACGTGCCGGTGTACGTCGTTCCGGACGAGGTGGCGGAGGCGGTGACGGGTTTCGCGGTGCACCGCGGCACCATCGCCTCCATGCACCGACCAGAGCTGCCCTCCGTCCGCGAGGTGATCGACGGCGCCTCCCTCGTGCTGATCCTGGAGAACATCGGGGATCACACCAACGTCGGAGCAGCCTTCCGTGCTGCAGCAGGTCTCGGCGCCGACGCGGTGCTGGTTTCTCCGGGCGGGGCCGATCCGCTGTACCGGCGCAGCGTCCGAGTCAGCATGGGCACCGTCTTCCAGGTGCCGTGGACGCGTATCACGGACTGGGAGTCCGCGATCGCGGATCTCCACACCGACGGCTTCGACATCGCCGCGCTGGCGCTGCGCGACGACGCGGTGACGCTCGACGCGTATGCGGCCGCACGTCCGGCGCGGGTCGCGCTGGTCATGGGGTCGGAAGGCGACGGACTCTCGCGCGAGGCCATGGACGGAGCGGACACCGTCGTCACGATCCCGATGTCCGGTGGGGTCGACTCCCTCAACGTGGCATCAGCGGCAGCGGTCGCACTCTGGGCGATGAAGGCCTGACGCTCAGTCCCTCCCGGGAAGGACGACGGGGGAGGGCTCCGGACGCTTCGCAGCGAGGTTGTCGCCAGATGACTGGTGACGGAGCCTTCTGAGCACCCACGGAACCAGGTGCTCCCTGGCCCAGCCCAGGTCTTCCGAGCGTGCCTCTCGCCAGGTGCGCAGCGGGAACGGCTCGGGCTGCATGGCCTCGAGATCGTTCGGCACGTTCAGGGCACGCAACGCCATGCGGGCCACCTCGTGATGGCCGAGCGCGTTGTAGTGCAGTCGGTCATCGTCGAAGAAGCGCATGTCCTGCACGACCTTGAGCGCCCACTGGTCGGCCACGATGCAGTCGTATCGCTCGGCGATGGTGCGGACGTTCTCGTTGTAGATCGCGACCTTTCCGCGGAAGGCGCGGAAGACCGGCGTGAAGGCGGTGTCGATGCCCGTGAACAACAGCACGGCGGCGCCGGTGGAGGACAGCCGGGCGACGGCGTCGTCGAGCTGGCTCGCGATCGCATCCGGGTCGGTGCCGGGCCGGATCACATCGTTGCCGCCCGCACAGATGGAGACCAGATCGGGGCGCAGCGCGACGGCCGGCTCGATCTGGTCGGCGACGATCTGGGCGATCAGCTTGCCGCGGACGGCGAGGTTCGCGTAGGCGAAGTCGTCGACCTGCGCGGCGAGCACCTCGGCGACGCGGTCCGCCCACCCGCGGTGGCTCCCAGGATGCGCCGGATCGGGGTCGCCGATGCCCTCGGTGAACGAGTCGCCGACCGCGACGAATCGGCGCCACGGGTGCGCGGTCTCGTTCGGGATGTAAGGGGTCCGAGTCGAATCCTGGTCGGTCATCCAGCTCTCCTTCGCGAACGATCAGCGACGCGGCGGTGACCACGACGCAGTGACCGAGCCTACCCGCAGGGCTCGGTGCGGGGCAGGGCACGCGCGGGAATCGCGGGGAGTGATCCGGTGTCCCCGGCAGCGATTATCGTGGACTCGATGCTCTCTCCGTCCTTTCCTCAGCGTGCCCCATGGGGAACCGCGAACAAGCTGCGTGCCTGGCAGCAGGAGGCCCTCGAACAGTACTTCGCGGCGGATCAGCGCGACTTCCTCGTCGCCGCCACACCCGGCGCAGGCAAGACCACGTTCGCACTCACCCTCGCCGTCGAGCTCATGCGCATGGGCGAGGTCAACCGCATCATCGTGGTCGCACCGACCGAGCATCTCAAGACCCAGTGGGCGGACGCCGCGGCACGCGTGCACATCCGCCTCGACCCGCGCTTCCGCAACAGCGACTCGGCACCGGCTCGGCACTATCACGGCGCTGTCGTGACGTACGCGCAGGTCGCCGCGAAATCCTCGGTGCACCGGCATCTCACGGAGGACGCCAAGACCCTGGTGATCCTCGACGAGGTTCACCACGGCGGCGATGCGCTGAGCTGGGGCGACGCCATCCGAGACGCGTACGGGCCGGCGAAGAGGCGCCTGCTGCTGTCCGGCACGCCGTTCCGCAGCGACACGGCGCCCATCCCGTTCGTGGAGTACCACCCCGATGAGTCCGGCGCCCGCATCTCGCGCACCGACTACAACTACGGCTACGGCCGGGCACTGGCCGACGGCGTCGTCCGGCCCGTGCTCTTCCACATGTACGCCGGCAAGATGCGCTGGCGCACCACCACCGGCGACGAGCTCGAGACGCACTTGGGCCAGGACAACACCAAGGACGTGACGTCGCAGGCGTGGCGCACGGCGCTCGATCCCGAGGGCGAGTGGATGCCGGCCGTCCTGTCGGCCGCGGACAGACGGCTCACGGAGATCCGCCACCACGTCCCCGATGCCGGCGGTCTCGTACTGGCGACGGACCAGACGGTCGCGCGCGCGTATGCGAAGATCTTGCACAGCATCACGGGCCAGCAGGCCACGGTCGTGCTCTCGGATGATGCGACGGCGTCGGAGCGGATCGAGAAGTTCAGCGCCAACGACTCTCGCTGGATGGTGGCCGTGCGCATGGTGTCGGAGGGCGTCGACGTGCCGCGTCTCGCCGTGGGGGTCTATGCGACGTCGTCCTCGACTCCGCTGTTCTTCGCTCAGGCCATCGGCCGGTTCGTGCGAGCCCGGCGTCGTGGCGAGGCCGCGAGCGTGTTCCTTCCGCAGGTCCCCGTGCTCATGGGGCTTGCGAACGAGATGGACAAACAGCGCGACCATGCGCTCGACCGGCAGTCGAAGGAAGACGATGGCCTGGAGGATTCGCTGCTCGAGAGTGCGAACCGTGAGGAGGAGACCTCGGACGCGCTGACGCAGGAGTTCAGCTACCAGGCGCTCTCGTCCGTCGCCCACTTCGACCGCGTGGTCTTCGAAGGACAGGAGTTCGGTCAGCTGGCCGAACCGGGGACCCCGGAGGAGGAGGAGTTCATCGGCTTCCCCGGTCTCCTCGAGCCGGAGCACGTGCATGAGCTCCTCATGCAGCGTCAGTCCCGCCAGTCACGCCTGCGGGAGGCACGTGAGGCCTCCACACCGCCCGACGAGTCGACGACGCTTCCCCCGCCCCTGCACCGCACCCTCAAGGAGCAGAGGCAGCT
>NZ_QOAY01000306.1:169429-221078 GCF_003314775.1 Microbacterium sp. H6
TGAACAGCCTCGTCGGCCTCTACGCGCGCCAGAAGGGTGAGCCGCACGGCGCGGTGCATGCCGAGCTCCGCCGCATCTGCGGAGGACCGGCAGTCGCGCAGGCCACCGTGACGCAGCTGCAATCCCGCATCGAGGTTCTTCGGAAGCGCGTGCGGTCCTGACATGATCTGCGCCCCGTCCGTGCAGGGACGGCGCTTCGGATCCCCGAAATGCTGTCAATCCGCGCCTGGGTGAGGTCGTGCTGAGCATCCGCGGATAGCGTTGAACGGTTGCCCACGCATAGGGCGCCGCCATCTCTGGAGGATCCATGACAGCCCCCGCTGCCGCCACCCCGACCCCCGCCGATCGTCGGCGCTGGGCGCGCTACCTGGTCGAGGAGCGCGCCGAGGGCGCCGTCTATCAGAAGCTCGCTGCACGCCGAGAAGGCGAAGAGCGCGACATCCTGCTGAGCCTCGCCGATGCGGAACGTCGCCATGAGCAGCATTGGCTCGATCTCCTCGGTGAGGAACCGCGGCGTCTGCCCCGCGCCGGGGTCCGCTCGCGCCTACTCGGATGGATGGCCGGTCGTTTCGGATCGATCTTCGTGCTCGCCCTCGCACAGAGCGCTGAGGCACGGTCGCCCTACGATTCGGAGCAGTACGCCACTCCGGCCATGAGGGCAGACGAGAAGGTGCACTACGAGGTCGTGCGCGGACTCGCTGCGCGTGGTCGCAGGCGGTTGTCCGGTTCGTTCCGCGCGGCCGTGTTCGGCGCCAACGACGGCCTGGTGAGCAACCTCGCGCTGGTGCTCGGGATCGGCGCGACGGGCGTGAGCTCCGGCTTCGTGCTTTTCAGCGGGATCGCCGGTCTCCTGGCCGGCGCACTGTCGATGGGAGCAGGCGAGTTCGTCTCGGTACGTTCCCAGCGCGAACTGCTCGCGGCGACGGAGGCCAACGAGGACGCACACGCATCAGCGGGAGATCTCGACATCGACGAGAACGAGCTGGCTCTCGTCTACCGTGCCCGCGGCATGGAGCAGGAGGAATCCCTCGCGCGGGCACGCCGCATCGTGAAGGCGGCGCAGGCCGGCGTGCGTCAGGCGGCGACCGGTCCCGTGGACATCCAGCGCGGCGATGATCACGAGATCGTCGGCAGCGACTGGACGGCGGCCATCTCCAGCTTCCTCCTGTTCGCCTCCGGGGCGATCATCCCCGTGCTCCCGTGGATCTTCGGGCTTCAGGGCACCACGGCGATCATCGTCGCCCTCGTGCTCGTCGGCATCGCCCTCCTGAGCACAGGCGCGATGGTGGGAGTGCTGTCCGGGGGCCCGCCCCTTCGTCGAGCACTCCGCCAGCTCGCCATCGGGTTCGGGGCTGCCGCGATCACCTACGCGCTCGGTGTGCTGTTCGGCGTCGGCGCGGCCTGAACGATCCGCGATCCGGCGGGCGCTGCGTCCCCGCCGGATCGCGGAAGACGAACCGCATCGCGGAACGCGAAGAAGGCCCCGGATCCTGGGATCCGGGGCCTTCTTCTTCCTGTGCGCGGAGGGGGACTTGAACCCCCACGCCCTTACGGGCACTACGACCTCAACGTAGCGCGTCTACCATTCCGCCACCCGCGCAGGTTTTGGATGATCGTTGCCGACCGAAGAATAACATTACCATGTCCTCCGCGGCCTCTCGAACCGAGGCGCACGCCCGGGCGTGGCGCGACGTTTCGATAGCCTGGACCCATGACTGAACCGTCCCTCCCGGAGGTCGTGCGCATCGCGAGCGACCTGATCCGCTTCGACACCTCCAACTTCGGCGGTGGCAACGCGAAGGGCGAGCGGGAAGCCGCGGAGTATGTCGGGGCCTACCTGGAGGGGCTCGGACTCGAGGTCGAGTACTACGAGCCGATCCCGCGCCGCACGAACGTCATGGCACGAGTGGCGGGACGCGACAGGGAAAAGCCCGCACTCGTCGTGCACGGGCACCTCGATGTGGTCCCGGCCATGGCCGAGGATTGGAGCGTCGACCCGTTCGCCGGATTGGTGCAGGACGGGATGCTCTGGGGCCGTGGGGCCGTGGACATGAAGAACATGAACGCGATGATCCTCACCTCGGTCGCCGAGATCCTGCGTGCGGGTGAGCAGCCGGAGCGCGACCTCGTTCTCGCGTTCTTCGCCGACGAAGAGAACGGCGGGGTCGAGGGGTCGGCGCTCGTCGTGCAGAACCGCCCGGAATGGTTCGAGGGTGCCGCGGCCGCGATCAGCGAGGTCGGCGGCTACTCGATCACGGTCGACGACCGCCGCGCCTATCTGCTGCAGGTGGGGGAGAAGGCCCTGATCTGGATCCGTTTGGTGGCGAAGGGGCGAGCGGGACACGGCAGCCGCCTGCACGACGACAACGCGGTCACGAAGCTCGCTGAGGCCGTCGCGGCGATCGGACGCACCCGGTGGCCGATCCGCCTGACTCCGACCACCAGAGCGCTGCTCGAGGGGCTGAGCACGCTGTCAGGTCGCAGCGCGGACGACCCTGACGCTCTCGCCGCAGCCGCAGGGCCGGCCGAGGCCTTCCTCCGCTCCTCGTTCCGCACCACCACGAACCCGACGGCGCTGACCGCGGGGTACAAGCACAACGTCATCCCGGAGCGGGCGGAGGCGCTCATCGACGTGCGAGTGATCCCCGGCACCGAGGGCGAGGTCCTGGCCGAGCTCCAGCAGATCGTCGGAGACGAGATCGTCATCGAGACGGTCGTCCGTGACATCGGTATGGAGACGCCCTTCGAAGGGGATCTCGTCGAGGCGATGGTCGCCAGCATCGGTCGTCATGACCCCGGGGTTCCGGTGATCCCGTATCTGCTCGGTGCCGGTACCGACAACAAGGCGTTGGCGTACCTCGGGATCACGGGCTACGGCTTCGCACCTCTCAGGCTCCCGGCCGACCTCGACTTCACAGGCATGTTCCACGGAGTCGACGAGCGAGTACCCGTAGAATCGCTTGTCTTCGGCCAGCGGGTGCTGACCGATCTGCTGCGCACGTACTGAGCGCCGCGCGCTCCGTGCCTCCTCCGACCTGAAAGCCCTCCATGCACCTGCTCGAAGCACTGATCCTCGGCGTCGTCCAGGGACTCACCGAGTTCCTCCCGATCTCCTCCAGCGCACACCTGCGCATCCTCGGGACGTTCCTCCCCTCCGGTGAGGACCCGGGCGCGGCGTTCACCGCGATCACCCAGATCGGCACCGAGGCCGCAGTCGTCGTGTTCTTCTGGCGAGACATCGTACGCATCGTGACCCAGTGGTTCCGCTCCCTCGTGGGGAAAGCGCCTCGCAACGATCCGGACGCGAGGATGGGCTGGTTGATCATCATCGGCAGCATCCCGATCGTGGTGCTCGGGCTGCTCTTCCAGGATCAGATCGAGACCGTCTTGCGCTCGATGTGGATCGTCGCGGTCATGCTGATCGTCTTCGGAATCCTGCTCGGTGTGGCCGATTACGTGGGGGCGAAGCGCCGCAAGCTCGACGACCTGACCTACCCGCACGGCATCGCATTCGGTTTCGCGCAGGCGCTGGCCCTGATTCCCGGCGTCTCCCGTTCGGGCGGAACCATCACCATGGGCCTGTTCCTGGGCTACGAGCGCGCCGCGGCTGCGCGTTATGCGTTCCTGCTGGCGATCCCTGCGGTGTTCGGCAGCGGCTTCTACCAGGTCTTCAAGAGCTGGGACGAGCCCTCGTTCTTCTCCTTCGGCGACACCCTCGCCGCGACCGGCATCGCGTTCGTCGTCGCTCTCGGCGTGATCGCGTTCTTCATGAACTGGATCTCGAAGCGCAGCTTCCTGCCGTTCGTGATCTACCGCATCCTGCTCGGAACCGTGCTGCTCGTACTGCTCGGCACCGGCGTGATCGCAGCCTGAGCGCGAATCAGCGCTTGCGGTCTCCCGGACCGTCGTCCCGTCGACGGAGGTAGCGCTCGAAGGCCTGCGCGATCGCGTCTCCCGACGCTTCGGGGGAGTCCCACGTGTCGCGCGTGCGCTCGAGCTGGCGGATGTACTCCGCCATGTCCTCATCCTCGGAAGCGGCGGCGTCGATGGACGCCTCCCACGCGGCAGCCTCCGTCCGCAGCGCCTGACGGTCGACATCCACGCCGGTGAGTTCCTCGAGCCGGTCCAGCAGCGCGAGGGTCACCTTCGGCGAGGGAGTCGCCGAAGCGACGTAGTGCGGCACACTCGCCCACAGGCTCGCTGTGGGGATTCCCGCATTCTCGGCGAAGTGCTCGAACACCGTGAGGATTCCCACCGGGCCCTCGTACATCGATCGTTCCAGGGCGTGCGCCTCGCGCACCTGCTCGTTCTGGCTGGAGGCGAAGATCGATATCGGTCGGGTGTGCGGCACGTCGGAGAGCATCGCACCGAGGGTCACCAGCCCGGTGATGTCGTCACGCAACGCGACGTCGATGAACTCGGAGGCGAACGCCTGCCACGTGCGCGCGGGCTCGGCGCCGGTGAGCAGCCAGATCTCGGGACCGGGCCCGGGATCGCGCGGCCGCCACAGTCCTGCTTCCGGCCAGGTCAGCTGGCGTCGTCCCTCGGCGTCCATGCGTGTCGATGGGCGCGTGTACTGGTAGTCGAAGTACAGCTCGGGGTCGACGGAATGCACGAGGTCGTACTCCGAGGATCTCCGCAGTGCCTCGATGGCGCCGCTCGCTGCTTCACCCGCATCGTTCCAGCCGTCGAAGGCGGCGATGACGATGCGCGGACCGAGAACATCCATCGAGGCTCCCTTCGAGATGGCGGTCGTGATCCTTCCAGGCTAGTCCGCGGAGGCGGGATGCGGGCGGCACCACGGCTAGCATGGGTTCAGTGAGCAGAAAGCCCAGCGCGGTCCTGTGGGACATGGATGGAACACTCGTCGACACCGAACCGTATTGGATGGCGGCCGAGACGGCGCTCGTCCAGTCGTTCGGAGGCTCCTGGACCCATGAGGATGCACTTCAGCTCGTGGGAAGCGGCCTGATCGACAGCGCGGTCATCCTACAGAACGCCGGAGTCGCCATGGAAGCCGAGGCGATCGTCTCGCATCTCACCGACGTCGTGCAGGAGTCGCTGCGCACCCAGGGCGTCCCGTTCCGCCCCGGTGCGCGCGAGCTGCTCCGCGACCTCCGCGACGCGGGGATCCCGACAGGGCTGGTGACGATGTCGTTGCGCCGCATGGCCCTCAACGTGGTCGACCTGATCGAGTTCGACGCGTTCGACATCGTGGTCGCGGGCGACGACGTGGACAACCCCAAGCCGCATCCCGAGCCTTACCTGCAGGCAGCGGCTCTTCTGGACGTCGACATCGCCGAGGTGATCGTCATCGAGGACTCGCCGACCGGGGTGCGAGCGGGCCTCGCCTCGGGCGCGCTCACCCTCGCAGTCCCGCACATCGTGCCTCTCGACCACCTCGGCGCTCACGAGCTGTGGGACACGCTGGACGGCCGAGGCGCGGTGGACCTGACCGATCTCTACGACAGCCGCGCAACCGCGACAGGAGCCGCCCGATGACCGAAGCCAGCCCGAACCGGCCGAGTGGCCCCTTCCGCGCCGGCGACCGCGTGCAGCTCACCGGCCCCAAGGGGCGCCTGCACACCGTGACGCTCCGCGAGGACGGCGAACTGCACACGCATCAGGGCGTGCTCCGCCACCGCGACCTCATCGGACTTCCCGACGGCTCCGTCGTGGCGAACAGCTCGGGGCACGACTACCTGGCGCTGCGTCCGTTGCTGCGCGATTTCGCGATGTCGATGCCGCGCGGAGCGGCGATCGTGTACCCGAAGGACGCGGCGCAGATCGTGATGCAGGCCGACATCTTCCCCGGCTCGGTCGTGGTCGAGGCGGGTGTCGGCTCCGGCGCTCTCTCCCTTTCCCTCCTGCGAGCCGTGGGACCGGCGGGAACGCTGATCTCCTTCGAACGCCGCGAGGACTTCGCCGATGTCGCCCGCGGCAACGTGGAGACGTTCTTCGGGGAGCGCCCTGACACCTGGCGCGTCGTGGTCGGCGATCTCGTGGAGTCCCTTCCCCGCGAGGTGACGCCGGCCTCCGTCGATCGGGTGGTGCTCGACATGCTCGCTCCGTGGGAGTGCATGGACGCCGTCGCCGATGCGCTGACCCCCGGTGGCGTCGTGCTCTGCTACGTGGCGACAGCCACTCAGCTCTCCCGTGTGGCAGAGTACATCCGCGCCACGGGTCTCTTCACCGAACCCGATGCCTCCGAGACGATGGTTCGCGGCTGGCATGTGGAGGGCCTCGCCGTGCGGCCTGATCACCGCATGGTCGCGCACACCGGCTTCCTGCTCACCGCGCGCAGGCTCGCGCCGGGTGCGGTCGCCCCCTCCGTGAAGCGACGGGCATCCAAGAGCAGCTATGGCGACGAGGACGTGGAGGCGTGGACCCCCGGTGCCGTGGGCGACCGCGAGATCAGCGACAAGAATCTCCGCAAGCGCGCACGGGAGGCGGAGAAGGCTGCGGAAGGGGCGCGCCTTGCCGCCGCATCGCGCGATTCCGGGCACGCGACGGAATAGACTGGAGCGCGTGCGTAAAACGTCCGCCGTTCTGGCCTCCCTCAGCCTCGCCGTCCTCGCCCTGACGGGCTGCACCGCGACCGCATCCGACGGTGTCGCCGCCTGTGATCGCGGTGGTGACGACAAGATCCTGAACGTCGCCGACGTGAGCGGTGACCTCGGTTCGCTGCCCGACGTCGAGGTCTTCGGGCCCGTCAAGTCCGACAAGACGGCCTTCGCCGATGTGACGGTCGGCGATGGCCTCCCGCTGGGCTCGAAGTTCCAGCCCGTGGTGCTCGATATCGCCTTCTACGGCGGCGACAGCGGCGAGAAGCTCTACCAGTCCGAGTTCAACGGCGACCAGAGCCGCGTGCACAGCATCGACTACTGGGCGCAGCGCTCTGCCGGTCTGTCCGATGTGCTGGAGTGCGCGACCGAGGGCAGTCGCGTCCTCGCCGTGCTCACCCCGGAGGACTTCGGCGAGCAGAACGTCCAGGCGTTCGGACTCGAAAAGGGGGAGAACATCGTGGCGGTCATCGACGTGCTCGATGTGATGCCGGCGAAGGCATCCGGCGCGTTGCAGTTCAATGACGCGCGAGGACTCCCCACCGTGGTGCGCGCTCCCGACGGCACGCCGGGCGTCATCATCCCCGACGTTCCCGCCCCCAAGGAGATCACCACGCAGACGCTGATCAAGGGCGACGGTCCGAAGGTGAAGAAGGACGACATCGTCGTCACCAACATCATGGGCGTCGGTTGGGACGACAAGAAGGTCACCACGAGCTCCTGGGGTGCCGATGCCAGCGTCAGCGTGGCTGCCGAACAGCTCGTCGGAGCCACGGTCGGATCCCAGCTCCTCGTCGTCTTCCCCGCCGCCGAGAACGCTCCGGCCACTGCGGTCGTCGTCGACATCCTGGGCGCAGTGACGGCGCCCACGCCGTGATGGCAGCCCGGATCCCCGCGGAGGAGCGTCTGACGAATCTCGTCGTGGCGCTGATGGCCACGGAGATCGGGTTGACCAAGCAGCAGATCCTCGACAACGTCTCCGGCTACCGGCAGCGCGCCGAGGCCGGTACCCGGTCGGATGCGCTCGAGAAGATGTTCGAGCGCGACAAGGACGAGTTGCGCTCACTCGGCGTGCCCATCGAGACCATCGGGGACGCCGCGGATCCGAACGATCTCCGCGAGGCGCGCTATCGCATCCCGCAGGCGGAGTACGACCTCCCCAGCGACATCGAGTTCTCGCCGGCCGAGCTCGCGGTGCTACAGCTCGCAGGAAGCGTCTGGAGCTCCGAATCGGTCTCCGGGGACGCGCAGTCCGGCGTCCGCAAGATTCGCGCCCTCGGCATCGACGGCGACGAGCCGATCATCGGGTTCGCGCCGCGCATCACCGCGCGCGATGCGGCGTTCTCGCCTCTGCAGGATGCGATCGAGCGGTGCAGGGTGGTCACGTTCGAGTACTTGAAGCCCGGAGAGGATGCGCCGCGCCGCCGCCGTATCCGGCCGCTGGCTCTGGTCGACTACGAGGCACGGTGGCATGTCTACGGCATCGACGTCGATGTGGAGGAGGACCGCACCTTCCTGCTCAGCCGGATCGTCGGGGACGTACGCATGACTCCCCAGAGCTTCGATCCGGTGCTGCGCGACGGCGCAGGAGATCGCGCACTCGCCGGGCTGGAGCGCGTCGCCGCCGAGAACTCGGCCCTTCTGGAGGTCACCCCCGGCACGGAGGCGGCGTTGCGGCTGGGACGACGCGCCTCGCCGGCCACGCAGGGCATCAACGTGCCCTTCGTCGACCTGCACATCCTCGCCGACGAGCTCGCCTCGTACGGACCGGAAGTACGAGTGGTCGACCCGGCACCCTTGCGGGAAGCCGTGATCTCGCGGCTGCGTGCCGTCGTGAACGCCCACTCCGGAGCGGAGGAGACGAAGTGAGCGCGAGCTCGAAGCCCCTGCTCGCCGCCGATCGCGTGCGCCTGTATCTCACACTGGTTCCCTATCTCCTGGAGCACGGACAGGTCTCTCTCGAGGAGGCGGCCGCGGAGTTCGCCGTCACGCCGCAGGAGATGCGCGGGATGGTGGAGAAGCTCACCGTGATCGGTCTCCCCGGAGAAGCGGGGTACTGGCAGCAGCCGCAGGAGATGTTCGACATCAACTGGGACCTCCTCGATCTGGAAGACGTGATCGAGATCACGAACGATGTGGCTCTACGCCGCGTCCCGCGCTTCACCGCTCGCGAGGCTGCGGCGCTGCTCGCAGGGCTCCAGATGGTCGCGGCGGTCCCGGCCGTCTCGGACTCGGGTCTCGTCGCCGGACTGATCTCCAAGCTGTCCCGTGGCGCGGCGGACGCGCCCGCCGATGTCGTCGTCGCCCCCAGTGCCGTCGACGAGGTGCGCGAGGCGGTGGCCCGCGGACTGCATGAGGGCGTCGCGATCGCGTTCACGTATCAGGCTCCCGACGCCGCGCCGACCACTCGCACCGTGGATCCGATGCAGATCCTCATCACCAACGGTCAGTGGTACCTCCAGGGGTGGTGCCATCTGCGCAAGGCCATGCGCACTTTCCACCTCGACCGGGTCAGCGCGCCGGCGCTCACCGACATCCCGATCACGCATCAGGGAGATCACGTCCCCGAAGCCTTCGCAGGGCTCGAGGAGGAACGGACCGTCACGGTGCGGGTGCCGGAGAGGCTGGCTCCTCTGCTCGACGGATTCGTGCCCACCGGAACCACCGACGCGGTGGACGGTACGGTCACAGCGCAGCTGCACCTCGCGGACCCGCGGGGTATCAAGCGGCTCGCTGCGCGCTTCGGCGGGGCGATGGAGGTGCTGGAGCCCGCGCTGGGCCGTACGGCGACGAGGGAGTGGGCTGCTGCGGGACTCGCGCTCTATCACCAGCCCGAAGCAGAGGTTTGATCTGTAGACTGGATCGAACGCTCACCGACGACGGGAAACCTGACATGTTCGCTGGAATGCAAGGCTGGCACCTGCTGATTGTGCTCGCCGTGATCCTCCTCCTGTTCGGTGCGGCCAAGTTGCCGGCTCTCGCGAAGAGCATGGGCCAGTCGGCTCGCGTGTTCAAGGGCGAGATGAAGGCCATGAAGGACGACGCCGCTCGCACCGACTCCGCAGCCGCCGAGCCGACCACGGTGAAGGACTCGGGCATCGACCCTGAGACCCCGCCCCGCGCCTGACCGGCCGTGGCAGCCATCGAACCGACCGTGATGCCGAAGGCGGATCGGGATCGACGGATGTCGCTCGGCGCGCATCTCGTCGAACTGCGCAAGCGCCTCATGTTCGCTGCGCTCGCCCTGCTCGTCGGAATGGTGATCGCCTTCCTCATCGCCGATCCGATCATCAACTTCATCACCGAACCGGTCCGCATCATCGCCGAGAAGCGCGGAGACGATTTCAGCGCGCTCAACTTCGGCACCGTCACGGCCGCGTTCGACATGCGCATGCGCATCGCGTTCTCGATCGGCATCTTCCTGTCCGCACCCGTGTGGCTGTGGCAGATCTGGGCGTTCATCATGCCCGGACTCACGCGCAAAGAGGTCAGGTACACCGTCGGCTTCGTGGTCGCCGCCGTTCCGCTGTTCTTCGCCGGCTGCTACCTCGGCGTCATGATCATGCCGCACATCATCGAGCTGATGTGGAGCTTCACCCCGGCAGGCGCGACGAACCTGTACTCGGCGCAGGAGTATTACGACTTCATCTTCAAGCTGATGATCGTGATCGGCATCTCCTTCGTGCTCCCGGTGTTCCTCGTCGCCCTCAACCTCGCAGGTGTGATGTCCGGACGGGCGATCCTCAAGGGATGGCGCGTCGCGATCATCATCGCGACGGTCTTCGCCGCGCTCGCGACACCCGCGGCAGACGTCGTCAGCATGCTGATGCTGGCCGGCATCCTCATCGTGCTGTTCTTCGCCGCTGCCGGTCTCTCGCTCATCTTCGACCGGCGCAAGCGCAAGCGTGACGAGGCATCAGGGCTTCTGCCGGATCCGGCATGAGCTCGCCTTCGGAGAAGTACGCTCGCGCGCGGGAAGCGGGTGAGCATCCGCAGTCAACGGCGTTCGCGGCGCTGCAGAAGTTCGATCTCGATCCGTTCCAGGTCGCCGGCTGTCATGCACTCGAGGGTGGACGAAGCGTGTTGGTCGCTGCTCCGACAGGTGCAGGCAAGACGATCGTCGGCGAGTTCGCGATCCATCTCGCGATGCAGACATCGAGCGACAAGGCCTTCTACACGACGCCGATGAAGGCACTGTCGAACCAGAAGTTCCGCGAGCTGGTCGACGTCTACGGGGCCGATCAGGTGGGCCTGCTCACCGGCGACACCAACATCAACGGCAATGCGCGGATCGTCGTCATGACGACCGAGGTCCTGCGCAACATGATCTACGCCGACTCGGCGGCGCTGAGGGATCTGCGCTACGTGGTCATGGACGAGGTGCACTACCTCGCTGACCGATTCCGTGGAGCGGTCTGGGAAGAGGTCATCATCCACCTCCCCGCCCGCGTCCGCCTGGTGTCGTTGAGCGCGACGGTGTCGAACGCGGAGGAGTTCGGCGACTGGCTGGACACGGTGCGCGGCGATACCGAGGTCATCGTCTCCGAGATCCGTCCCGTGCCGCTCGAACAGCACGTCCTCGTCCGTGACGACCTGCTGCCGCTGTTCGACGATCGGGCGGGTCTGGCCACCGCGCAGGTCAACCAGGAGCTCATGCGGATCCGCTCCGCGACGGGCACGACATACGAGAACAACCGGCAGGCGCAGTCGTACCGCAGCGACCGCCATGCCGGACGTCAGGCGAAGCGTCCGCCGCGCGGGGGACGACGTCCGGTCCGTGCTGCCAACGCGCGCCGCATCGAGCGAATGGATCGGCCCGACGTCGTCCGTCTGCTCGAACGCGCGAATCTGCTCCCTGCCATCTTCTTCATCTTCAGCCGCGTGGGGTGCGATGCCGCGGTGCAGCAGGTGCGCCGCTCCGGTATCAGGCTCACGTCCAACGAGGAGCGCGCGGAGATCCGCGCCATCGTCGAGGAGCGCACGCGGACCCTCCAGGACGAAGACCTCGGTGTGCTCGGCTACTGGGAATGGCTCGACAACCTCGAACGCGGAATCGCCTCGCACCACGCGGGCTTGCTGCCCGCTTTCAAGGAGGTCGTCGAGGAGCTCTATCAGCGCAAGCTCGTGAAGGTGGTCTTCGCCACCGAGACGCTCGCCCTCGGCATCAACATGCCGGCGCGCACCGTCGTCCTCGAGAAGATGGAGAAGTTCAACGGCGAAGCCCGCGTCGCCATCACGTCGGGGGAGTACACCCAGCTCACCGGTCGCGCAGGGCGTCGCGGCATCGACGTCGAGGGCCACGCCGTCGTGCAGTGGACCGAGGGCATGGATCCGCAGGCGGTCGCCGCACTCGCGTCCCGGCGCACGTATCCGTTGAACTCCAGCTTCCGCCCGACCTACAACATGGCCGTGAACCTGATCGACATGTTCGGCAAGCTCAGGGCGCGGCAGATCCTGGAATCGTCGTTCGCGCAGTTCCAAGCAGATCGGGCCGTCGTCGGGCTCGCACGCCAGGTGCGCGAGGCCGAGGAGTCGTTGGCCGGCTACCAGAGCGCGATGGCCTGTGAGCACGGGGATTACCCCGAGTACGCGGCCATCCGGCGCGAACTGAGTGACCTCGAGAAGAAGAACCGGCAGGACTCGAACGCCCCTCGCGCTTCACGCGACAAGCGGATGAAGCGAATCCAGTCGTTGCGCACGCAGATGCAGCGGCACCCGTGCCATCGTTGTCCGGATCGCGAAGCTCACGCGCGGTGGGCGGAGCGGTATTGGAAGCTCAAGCGCCAGACCGATCGGATCCGCCGTCAGATCGAGACGCGCACCGGCACGGTCGCACGCGTTTTCGACCGCGTGGTCGAGGTACTGGAGACGCTCGACTACCTCACCGAAGTCGACGGAGAGACGGCGCTGACCGAAGCGGGACGCACCATGCGTCGCATCTACGGCGAGCGGGATCTGCTCGTCGCGGAGTCGCTCCGTCAGGGGCTGTGGGCGGGGCTGGATGCTCCTTCACTCGCGGCGATGGCGTGCTGCCTCGTCTATGAGCCTCGCCGTGACGAGGCGAATTCGGGGGAGCGGGGTCTGCCCCGAGGCGCCTTCCGGGCCGCATACGAGAAGACGACGACGCTCTGGGCCGAGCTCGACGATCTGGAGCAGGATCACCACCTGCCCGGGAGTGAGCCGCTGGCGGCAGGGCTGGCCGGGGCGATGCACTCCTGGGCCCGCGGCGGCATGCTCGACCGCGTCCTGATCGACGCCGACATGGCTGCGGGAGACTTCGTGCGCTGGGCCAAGCAAACGATCGATCTGCTCGATCAGCTCTCCATCGTCGCGGAAGATGCCGCACTCGCACGAACGGCACGGGCCGCGCTCGATGGCGTGCGCCGCGGCATCGTCGCCTACTCGTCGATGTGAGATGGACGGAATGACCTCGAAAACCGCGCCACAACGCGCCCTCCTGCCCCTCTGGGCTGCTGTGCTCGCCGCCGGACTGGCCGCCCTGGTGATGAATCTGGCGTATCCGGAGGCTGCGATCTGGATCCTCGCCTTCCCAGCGACAGCTCTTCTGCTGCTCGCGCTGATAGGACGACGGTTCGGGGGTGCGCTGCTCGTCGGGCTGGTCTACGGCATCCTGTTCTTCGGGCTCCTGGTCTCCTGGACATCGCGATACCTCGGCCCCATCCCGTGGGCCGCCCTGAGCGTCGTCGAGGGCGTGCTGACGGCGATCGCCCTCATCCCGATTGCGCTCGCCTATCGCTGGCTCCCGAAAGCCTTCCCCGGGACAGCGGGGCGCCTTCTGGGGCTCCCGACGGTCGTCGCGGCCCTCTGGGTCGGCCGCGAGCTGTTCGTCGGCTCCTGGCCCTACGGCGGCTTCCCTTGGGCACGTATCGGCATGAGTCAGGCCGAGAGTCCCCTCGCGTCCGTCTCCTCCTGGGTCGGCGTGAGCGGGCTCAGCTTCCTCATGGTGCTCGTCGTGGCGATGCTGATCGAAGTCGTGCGGCTGCGCGCATGGCGCCGGCCCTTGCGGCTGATCGCGCCGGCAGCCCTCGTGGTGGTGCTGCTGTTCACCCCGCTCTTCCCGACCGCGACCAGCGGCTCGATGCGGATCGCCGCCGTGCAGGGGAACGGCCCGACGGGGTACTTCGACGATCGCGAGCCGTTCGCGGTGATCCAGGCGCAGACAGAGGCGACCGCCCCTCTTTACGGCGAAGACGTCGATCTGCTGGTCTGGCCGGAAGGGTCATTGGACGCGGACCCTTTTCAGAGCGATGCGCTGGCGCGGCGGATGACCCTCATCGCGAACCGGATCGACGCACCGCTCCTCGCCAACGCGCCAACAGGTCGTGACGACCGCTTCTTCAACACCTCGATGCTCTGGAACCTCGATGGCACCGCGAGGCAGCTGCACGACAAACGGCACCCCGTCCCCTTCGGCGAGTACGTGCCGGATCGCCCGTTCTTCAACGCGCTCGCCCCGGAGCTGATCGGTCTCATCCAACGGGAGTACACGCCGGGTTCGAACCCTCCGATCGTCGACGTCGACGGGGTCCGCGTCGGTCTCGCCATCTGCTTCGATGTGATCTACGACGATGTGATCTGGCAGGGCCTGAACGCGGGGGCAGAGGTGCTGGTGTTCCAGACGAACAATGCCGACTTCCGTGGCACGGACGAGAACCTGCAGCAGCTGGCCTTTGCACGCATGAGGGCCATCGAGACCGGCAGAAGCGTGGTGAACGTCTCGACCGTCGGCACGAGCCAGGTCATCCGTGCTGACGGCTCCACGGTCACGAGCCTGGACGCAGATGAGGCCGGAGCCATGCTCGAGGATGTCGAGCTGCGCTCCGGCCTCACGGCTGGTGTGGTGCTGGGCCCCTGGATCCAGGCAGTCGTGCTGTGGGGCGGTCTCGGCGCGCTCCTCGTCGGGTGGTGGCGCGCCAGGAGGCGCTAGGCGCCGATCTTCTCGCGGGTCGGGTCTTCTCCGGCACCGCGGCGGGCCCGGATGAAGGCGAGGCGCTCTTCCAGCAGCTCCTCGAGCTCGGCGCGCGTACGGCGCTCCAGCAGCATGTCCCAGTGGGTGCGGGCGGCCTTCTCGTCGCTCGCCTCGAGCGTGACGGCCTGGCCGTCGACGTTCAGTCGAGCCTCGGCACCGCAGGCGCGGCACTCCCAGGTCTGGGGCGGCTCGGCGTCCGCCGCGAACATCAGGTTCGTGACGTGGCCGCATGTGTCACAGGTGTAGGTGGTCTCACGGCGCTCCATGAAAACGACGCCCTCTTCGCTCTGTAGGCTCTGGGCGCCGAGTCGGATGCCGCGCAGGCTGCGATCTGCCATTGTGTGGTCCTCTCGTCGCTGTCAGGTATAACGCTCCAGCCTGTGGGCTTCATCCACGCGGGCGAGTTCTCGGCGGAACTCACAGGTTAATCCCAGCGGAGGAGGTTATGAGGCGGGTCGCCCCTAACGCGGGGCGAGAGTCTTCAGGGCGAGATCAGCGCGGTCCGACACGATGCCGTCGACACCGAGGTCGATGAGACGGCGCATGTCTGCGGCCTCGTTGACGGTCCAGATGTGCACCTCCACCCCGTGCCGGTGCGAGGCCTGAAGAAGAGCAGGAGTCAGCACCGTCAGCGCGCGGTGGCGCTCCGGGATCTGCAGAGCATCGATGCCGCGAAGGATGCGCGCGGGGGAGAGGCGGAGTGCCGAGAGCGCGCGCAGGGAGGCGATCGTCGCGCTGCCTCCGGACGTGGCCGGACGAAGCGCCGCCCCTGCCCGCAACACGGACGCCACCGTTCCCCGTCGATTGGCGTCGGAGAAGCTCGTCACGAGCACCCGGTGCGTGTCGTCGACCAGGATCTTCCCGAGAGGCTCGACAGCGGACGACGTCTTCACGTCGATGTTGAACCGCACGTCCGGGAAGGAATCGAGTGCTTCTGCGACGGTCAGCAGGCCCCCGTGCTCCTCGAACAGGGTGCGCAGCTCACGTGTACTCACCTCACCGACGGGCCGGGGGTCGCCGGTGAGTCGTGCGATGTCGTCATCGTGGAAGAGCACCACGTCGCCGCTCGCTGTGACCTGACAATCGGTCTCGATGTACTCGACGCCGGCGGCATGGGCGGCCGCGAAAGCCCCGGCGGAGTTCTCCCAGACGCCGGAGTCCTCGCCCGCCGCGGTGATCAGACCACGGTGGGCGAGGACTCGGGGATTCCGCGTCTTCGAGAAGTACGGGTGCGTCACGCGCCGGGAAGCGTGTTCGACGGGCCCTGGCCGGGCTTCGGCGTGAACGCGCTGCCGATGCCCTTGAGCGCCTCGGTGAGTTCGCTGGGGATGATCCAGAGCTTGTTGGACTGCCCCTCACTGATCTTCGGAAGCATCTGCAGGTACTGGTAGGCCAGAAGCTTGTCGTCCGGCTCGCCCTGGTGGATGGCGCTGAAGACGTTCTGGATGGCCTCGGCCTCACCCTGGGCGCGCAGCACTGCGGCTTGCTTGTCACCTTCCGCGCGGAGGATCTCCGCCTGCCGCGCACCCTCGGCTTCGAGGATCGCGGACTGCTTGGTCCCCTCAGCGGTCAGGATCGCGGCGCGGCGGTCACGCTCGGCTCGCATCTGCTTCTCCATCGAGTCCTGGATCGAGATGGGCGGGTCGATGGCCTTGAGCTCGACCCGGCCGACGCGGATGCCCCACTTGCCTGTCGCCTCGTCGAGGACGACTCGCAGTTGACCGTTGATGTTGTCACGGCTCGTGAGCGCTTCCTCGAGGTTGAGGCCACCGACCACGTTTCGAAGCGTGGTGGTCGTCAGCTGCTCGACGGCGCCCAGGTAGTTCGCGATCTCGTAGGTCGCCGCACGCGCGTCGGTCACCTGGAAGTAGACGACGGTGTCGATCGAGACCACGAGGTTGTCCTCGGTGATCACCGGCTGCGGCGGGAAGGACACGACCTGCTCGCGCATGTCGATCAGAGGCCGCAGCCTGTCGATGAACGGCACGAGCACGTTGAGGCCCGGCGTCAGTGTCTTGTGATAGCGCCCGAGACGCTCGACCACCCCGGCCGTGGCCTGCGGGATGATGCGGATCGCTCGCGCGACGGTGACCACCACGAAGATGATCACGGCGATCACGAGGATCCACAGGATCGCTGTGGGGATGAACGATGCGTCGTTCACGGGGTTCTCCTAGTCGTTCACGGGACGGACGATGGCCGTGGCGCCGTTGATCGCGGTCACGGCGACCGGGGCACCCTGGGGGATGGGAACGGGGGTGGCGGTGCGCGCGGTCCAGGTGTCGCCGTTCGCGAGCTTGGCCTGGCCGGAGATCTGCGTGATGTCATTCAGCGCGATCCCGCGAAGGTCTATGAGGGCGTCGACGTTCGACCTGGTCGGATCCTCGCCGCGGTGCAGGCGTCTGAGAAGGGGAGGGCGCAGGAACAGGATGAACAGGGCGGCAGCGGCGGCGGCGATGATCACCTGCAGCCACACGGGGACGCCGACCAGATCCGTGACGAGACCGACGACTCCGCCGAAGCTGAGCATGAGGAACGTGAAGTCCAGCGAGAGCATCTCGATCACCAGGAAGACGGCGATGAGAACCAGCCAGCCGATCCACGCCCATTGCTCGATGAACGTGACGAACGTCACGATGTTGTCCATGCGGCCTCCTTTGTGGTCAACGTATCACGCGCAGAGCGCTGGATCAGGGCGCCACTGCGTGCGCTTGGTAGGGTGTGAAGGCCGTGCGATCACGGCTTTTTTCGCGCATCATGAGGAGTCACCGTGACCGACGTTCTTCCCGCAGGATCCCTCGACGGCAAGGTCGCCCTTGTCACCGGTTCATCGCGGGGGATCGGCGCCGACACCGTCCGCTACCTGGCGGAGGCCGGTGCCGACGTCGTCATCAACTTCCGCAACAAGGCCCCGCGCGCCGAGAAGCTCGCCGCCCAGCTGCGGGAACTCGGTCGCCGTGCGCTCGTCGTGGGTGCCGACCTCACCGACCCCGAGTCCGTCGCTGCGATGTTCGAGGCTATCCGCGCCGAGTACGGCCGCCTGGACGTACTCGTGCTCAACGCCTCAGGGGGCATGGAGTCGGGCATGGCTGCGGACTACGCGCTCACCCTGAACCGCGACGCGCAGCTCAACGTGCTCGACGCCGCTACCCCGCTGCTCTCTGACGGAGCACGCGTGGTGTTCGTCACCAGCCACCAGGCGCACTTCATCCGCACCACACCGACCATGCCGGAGTACGAGCCCGTCGCCCTCTCCAAGCGTGCCGGAGAGGACGCCCTCCGGGAGCGCATCCCCGGCCTCGCCGAGAAGGGCATCGGCTTCACGGTCGTGTCGGGCGACATGATCGAGGGCACCATCACGGCGACGCTGTTGGAGCGCGCGAACCCGGGGGCGATCGCCGAGCGCCGGGAGTCGGCGGGCAAGCTCTACAACGTCTCGGAGTTCGCTGCCGAGGTCGCCAGGGCGGCCGTCGACGCGGTGCCCGCTGACAACACGCGCCTCGTCGGTGACGTGAGCGCTTTCGCGGCCGAGTAAGAGCACGAGAAGAGCGGCCCCGTCTTGCATCGCAAGTCGGGGCCGCTCTCGTTTCAGACGATGAGCGTCAGCTCGTCGCTCCGCCCTGAACGGCGGAGACGTACTCCTTCGCATCCCGACCGAGTGTGATGGCACGGACGATCTGGATGATTCCGAGCACGACCAGCGAGATCCCCAGCAGCAGCCAGAAGGCGAAGCCGGCGATCAGCGGCGAGAACAGCACGATGATTCCCGCGACGATGCTCAGGATCGCGTAGAGGACCGTCCAGACGCGCGATCCGTCGCTGCCCAGCAGGGACAGAGCGACGATGCCGTCGACGATCCAGCTGACACCGATGAAGATCACGACGACGAAGGCGAGCGTGGCCGCAGCGACGTTCAGGTTGAAGAACGCGATCACACCGGCAGCGATGTAGAGCAGTCCGAGGACGATGTGACCGACGCGCGCCCACCCGCCCTTGGCACTCGAGAAGATACCGAGGCCGACGTAGACGAGCCCGGCGACGATCAGGTACGAGGCGAAGATCGCCG
Source organism: Microbacterium sp. H6 (assembly GCF_003314775.1). NCBI lineage: Bacteria > Bacillati > Actinomycetota > Actinomycetes > Micrococcales > Microbacteriaceae > Microbacterium > Microbacterium sp. H6. Next base: position 188,049 of record NZ_QOAY01000306.1, read on the forward strand.
TCACGATGACCGCGGACTTGACCGGCCAGACGAGGAGGACGATACCCGCGATCAGCGCGAGAACGCCGGCGACGGCCAGCGTGACGCGGATCGACTTGAACAACGACTTCGCCTCTGCGAGTGGTTCAGACATGGTGGGGACCCCTTTCTGAGAAAATCCTGTGAGGATGCCCTTCAGGGTAGCGCCCCTGAGGGCAGGAGCGGGGGAGAAGCGCCCGCCCGCGTTTCTCTTCGTCACGCCGGGAAACTCCCCGACACGATTCCCCGACGTGGCAAGATCATCCTCGTGACGGACCTCGACCACGCTCGGCTGCGCGAGCTCGCCGTCATGCGACGGGTCCGCGATCGCATCGATCGGGAGTACGCCCGACCTCTGGATGTCGAAGCGCTGGCGCGCGGAGTGCACATGTCGGCAGGGCACCTGAGCCGGCAGTTCCGCGAAGCCTACGGGGAGTCCCCGTACTCGTATCTGATGACGAGGCGGATCGAACGCGCCATGGCTCTGCTGCGGCGCGGCGACCTGACGGTGACGGAGGTGTGCTTCGAAGTCGGATGCTCCTCGCTCGGCACCTTCAGCACGAGGTTCTCGGAGCTCATCGGTGTCTCACCCAGCGTGTACCGTGAACGCGCCACCACCATCGAGGGAATACCGTCCTTCCAGGCGAAGCAGGTCACGAGACCGATCAGGAATAGAGAAGCGCCGCGCCCCGATGCCCACCTAACGTGAGAGCCATGAGAATCAGCATCCACTACGCATTCCTTCCACACACCGATGGGGAAGCCGCTCTCGCGTTCTACCGCGACGCTCTCGGATTCGAGGTGCGCAACGACGTCGGCTACGACGGATTGCGATGGCTCACCGTCGGCCCCGTCGGTCAGCCTGAGACGTCGATCGTCCTCCACCCGCCGGCAACAGATCCCGGCATCACCGATTCCGAGCGGCAGACGATCCTCGAGCTGATCGCGAAGGGCAGCTACGCTGCTCTCACCCTCGCCAGCGATGACCTCGACACGCTCTTCGAGAGCCTGGTCGAGCACGGCGCCGATGTCGTGCAGGAGCCGATGGACCAGCCCTACGGCGTGCGCGATTGCGCGTTCCGCGACCCGGCCGGGAATCTGCTCCGTATCAATCAGACCGCTTAGACCAGACCACCTGATATCTCCACCGCAGAACCGAAGGACCCCGATGAGCACCGAAGCGCACCCTGCCGACACCCATGACCTCATCCGCGTCCAGGGCGCGCGTGAGAACAACCTCAAAGAGGTCAGCGTCGACATCCCGAAGCGCCGGTTGACCGTCTTCACCGGTGTCTCCGGCTCGGGCAAGAGCTCGCTCGTCTTCGACACGATCGCCGCGGAATCGCGCCGCATGATCGACGAGACCTACAGCGCTTTCGTGCAGGGCTTCATGCCGTCGGTGCCGAGGCCCGACGTCGATGTCCTCGAGGGACTGACAACCGCGATCATCGTGGACCAGGAGCGGCTCGGTGCGAACCCGCGTTCGACGGTCGGCACGGTGACGGATGCCAACGCGATGCTGCGCATCCTGTTCAGCAAACTCGGGCAGCCGTACATCGGCGGACCCACCGCCTTCTCGTTCAACATCCCGACGCAGAGAGCCAGCGGGGTGATGACGGGCCCTGGCGGTGAGAAGAAGATCGTGAAGGACGCGATCTACCTCGGCGGCATGTGCCCGCGATGCGAAGGCAGGGGAGCGGTGTCCGACCTCGATCTCGCCCAGATCGTCGACGAGTCGCGGTCTCTCGACGAAGGGGCCATCATGGTTCCCGGCTACACGGCGGACGGCTGGATGGTGAAGGGCTTCTCTCAGTCGGGGTTCTATCCCGCCGATAAGCCGATCTCGCAGTTCACCGACAAACAGCGTCAGCTCTTCCTCTACGGAGAGGTCACGAAGGTCAAGATCTCCGGGATCAACATGACCTACGAAGGCCTCATCCCGAAGATCACCAAGTCGATGCTGTCGAAGGATCTCGATGCGTTGCAGCCGCACATCCGTGCTTTCGTCGAGCGCGTCGCCACCTTCGCGGTGTGCCCGGAGTGCGACGGCACGCGACTCACCGAGGGTGCACGGTCGTCGAAGATCGAGGGCGTGAGCATCGCGGACGCATGCCGCATGCAGGTCACAGACCTCGCGGACTGGGTCCGGGGGCTCGACCTTCCCGGCGCGGGTCCACTACTTCAGGCGCTCAGCGCGAACCTCGATGCCTTCGTGACCCTGGGACTCGGCTATCTCAGTCTCGAACGGCCTTCGGGCACGCTGTCCGGGGGAGAGGCGCAGCGCATCAAGATGCTGCGCCACCTCGGTTCCTCGCTCACCGACATCACCTACGTGTTCGACGAGCCGACCATCGGATTGCACCCGCACGATATCCAGCGCATGAACGGGCTCCTGCTGCAGCTGCGCGACAAGGGGAACACGGTGCTCGTGGTCGAGCACAAACCCGAGACGATCATGATCGGCGACCATGTCGTCGACCTGGGTCCCGGTGCGGGCAGCGCCGGCGGAGAGATCTGTTACGAGGGAACGGTCGAGGGTCTCAAGGCCAGCGGCACCAAGACCGGCGATCACCTCGAGGACCGGGCGCAGTTGAAGGAATCGGTGCGCACCGGCACCGGCGCGATCGACGTCAGAGGCGCGACGGCCAACAACCTGAAGGACGTCGACGTCGACATCCCGACGGGCGTGCTCACGGTCGTCACGGGCGTCGCGGGCTCGGGCAAGAGTTCCCTCATCCACGGGTCGGTCTCGAAGCGCGACGGCGTCGTGGCGATCGATCAGGCCGCGATCAAGGGCTCGCGACGAAGCAACCCCGCGACGTACACAGGCCTCCTGGAGCCGATCCGCAAGGCGTTCGCCAAGGCCAACGGCGTGAAGCCGGCTCTATTCAGCGCGAACTCAGAGGGCGCCTGCCCGTCGTGCAAGGGCGCCGGCGTGATCATCACGGAACTCGGATTCATGGACACGATCGAGACGCCCTGCGAGGACTGCGGCGGCAAGCGCTTCCAGGCAGCTGTTCTCGAGTACAAACTCGCCGGCAAGGACATCACCGAGGTGCTCGATCTGCCAGTGTCCGAAGCGCGGGTGTTCTTCGGTGAGGGCGAGGCGAAGCTCCCGACGGCTTCCGCCATCCTCGGCCGGATGGAAGACGTGGGTCTCGGCTACCTGTCGCTCGGGCAGCCGTTGTCGACCCTGTCGGGTGGTGAGCGCCAGCGGATCAAGCTCGCGATCCAGATGGGGGAGAAGGGCGACGTCTACGTGCTCGACGAACCCACGACCGGCCTGCACCTCGCCGATGTCGACAAGATCCTCGGGCTGCTCGATCGGCTCGTCGACGCCGGGAAGACGGTGATCGTCATCGAACATCATCAGGCGGTGATGGCCCATGCAGACTGGATCATCGATATCGGGCCCGGGGCCGGTCATGATGGCGGCAAGATCGTGTTCGAAGGGACACCTGCAGATTTGGTGTCCCAAAAATCCACACTGACGGGGGAGCACCTCGCTGCCTACGTCGGAGCGTAGGGGCATGCCGGTCGACCGCTCCCACATTCGTGTCAAAGCCATGCTTGTGGCCACCCACAGCGACGGCGCTCGGCACCTCGTCAGCCAGCACGGTGCGACGGCGGAGAACCCGCTCGGCTTTCACCGGCTGATCGTCGGCGGTGTCGAACTCGGCGAGACACACGAGAAGGCGATACTCCGCGAAGTCCAGGAAGAGCTCCAAGCCGATGTGGTCGATCTGGCTTTCCTGGGCGTCGTTGAGAACATCTTCCGATACGACGGCGAGCTCGGTCATGAAATCGTTGCGCTGTACTGCGGCAGGCTGCACCCAGAACCTGCATTGGAGGGCGGCACCCTCACGGAGTCCGACGGATCGATCGTGCCGATCCTATGGCGCCCATTCGACGACAACGATGTGTCGGCACCGCTGTACCCGTCAGCGGCGAACCGCTGGATTCGCGACGTCGTCTCCCATACAGCAGCCCAGGGAGCATGAGGGGCCCGAGAGCACAGAGTCCCATCTCTTCGCGCCACTCTCGACTCGCGAGCTATATCCGATAATGCACATTATGTCAGCTAGCAGAAAGCAGCCCGTCCCCCTCAGACTCGCGTGAGCGGGAGATGCGGGTGCGGTGGCAACTCGACATCGATCGGATCTCCCGCAGCCACGCGCCCACCCCGCGACACGATGCCCATCACGCCGGCGAGGCGGACGACCTTGCCGTCACCGGCGTTCCGCACCACCTGCTTGAGCAGCCCCGACTGGAATCCGTTGATCTGCTGGCACGGATTGCGAAGCCCCGTGACCGTCACCACAGTCTCTCCGATTCGCAGTCGTGATCCGACAGGCAGCGCGAGCAGATCGATGCCCTGCGTCGTGATGTTCTCGCCGAGGTCCCCTGGAGCCACGAGATGGCCACCCTCCTTCAGGGTCTCGAAGAGCTCGCCGTGGATCAGGTGCACCTGCCGGAGATTCGGTTGGGACGGATCGGCGGCCACCCGCGATCGGTGCTTGACCGTCGCTCCACAGTGCGCATCGCCGTCGACGCCCAGACCCTCTAGCAGCGAGATGGATCCCCGTGTCTCCTTGCTGAACGTGTGAGAAGCACTGGAATGGACCGCGACGACCCGAGCAAGCATGTCTTCATTGTTCCACGAGCCATCCAGCCGCTCACCGTGCGATGATCGGGGCGCGAGTCCCCCTATGCATGCGCCCGCGGGCTACGTCTGCCCGTTCTGCGCTTTCCTCGAGGGCACGCATGACGATCACAACCTGCCCACAGACGTGGTCGCTGTCACTGAACGCGCTTACGCCCGGATCGCTCCGAAGTGGTGGCCTGGGAACCCGGGCGCGGTGCTTGTCATCCCTCGGACGCATGTGGAGAACATCTACGACCTTTCGCCGTCGGACAGCGCGGCGGTGTGGGACCTCACCCAGAGAGTCGCCATCGGCATCCGCTCCTCATACGCGTGTGAGGGCACCTCGATCCGCCAGCACAACGAACCCGCCGGAGGCCAGGACGTCTGGCATCTTCACGTTCACGTGTTCCCCCGCCACCCGGACGACCGTCTGTACCAGCGGCATGATGACGCGGAATGGGTCGATCCGGCTCACCGCCAAGCCTTCGCGACCAGGCTCAGGACAGCCCTCGGCATGCCGTTCCAGCTCACCTGACGCCCGTCAGACCCGAGAGTATTGCGAGAATGGCCCGATGGCTCTCACAGGCAGCGGCTCCACTCGTCTCGTCATCCTTCGCGGCGATGCGGCGTCGGGGAAGACGACCACGGCGACATCGTTGCGCACAGCGCTGGGCGCGCGCGTCGCTCTGATCTCTCAGGATCACTTCCGCCGCGAGCTCCTCCGTGAGCCGGATCGGCGGAAGCTCTCCCGCGACGCCAGTGTCCTCATCATCACCACCGCCCGCCAGGCGCTCGACCTCGGGTATGACGTGATCCTCGACGGCGTGTTCAATCTGCGCGACTACTCGGAGGCGTTCGAACGGTTGTACCGAGACCACCTCGGGTCCACACGCATCTACCAGTTCGACGTCGGCCTCGAGGAGACGATCCGCCGCCACGCGGGCCGGCAGCTTGCCCAGGAATTCGGGGAGGATAAGATCCGCGAATGGCACGATGGGTGGCAGCCACTCCCCTGGTTCGATGAACGACGGATCGGCCCCGAGATCGGTACCGACGAGCTGGTATCGATCATCGTGGAGGATCTCAGGGGCCCGGCACTCCCCTCCCCTGGGCCGTCATAGGCTCGGCATACTCCATGCCCCTCTGTCAGGCGTGCAGCGCGCTGAACGTACCCCCGGAGGCGTCGGCTCCCCTCAGAGGCCGACACTGAACGTGATCATGGGCTCGCCGCCGAGCGGATGAGGGACCGGACCGGAAACAGGCCGGAATCCCTGCAGCTCATAGAGCCGGACGGCGGGGTTTCCTCGCCGCACAGCGAGCTCGACCGTGGAGTACCCGGCGTCCTTCGACGCCCGTATCGCGTCCTTCAACAGAGCTCTTCCCATCCCCTTGCCGGAGGAAGCAGGGAGCACAGCGATCCGCTCCAGCACTGCCGTGGTCTCGTCACCGGATTTCGGTGCCGTCAGAGCGAACCCAGCGAGAGGCTCCCCTGCCAACGCGAACCGCAGGAGAGGCCCGTCGAACAGCTTGCGCATGCGGGCGGCGACTGCGGCCGCGTCGACCTCTCCATCGCGGTATCGAAGAGCCTGCACCCAGAGATCGACACATCTCGCGATGTCGTCGGTAGTACCCGCGGTGATGTCCGTCATACGGGCAATCGTCGCACGCTCGAAAGGTCCGACGCCGGGAACCGGGCGCTAGTGCGCGGACCACACCCCGAGCTCGGTGCCAGACGGATCCGCGAAGTGCAGCCGACGCCCACCCGGGAACTCATACGGCTCCTGCAGGATCTTGCCCCCGGCCGCCACGATGGCCTCCTTCGTGGCGTCGAGGTCCTCGGAGTAGAGCAGCACCAGAGGGCCGCCGGCGGGACGCACCTCGTCGGCGAGCAGCAGACCACCGGCCTCGTTCCCGTCGGCGCGCGGAGACACGATCCCCGCATAGCCCGGGCCGTAGTCGTTGAAGTGCCAGCCGAACGCATCGGCGAAGAAGCGCTTCGAGACGTCGAGGTCGGTGACGACGAGCTCGATGTAATCGAGTGAGTGATGCAGAGGTGTGCTGGTCATGGCGTGAGCGTAGCTCCCACCTGCGACATCACAGATCTCATCTGCGACATCGCAGAGGAGTAGCGTTGAGGGGTGCCGCAGGTCTCCCACTCCCCCGTCTCCACACCGGGGTGGCGGGCCTGGCTGATCTGGTCGGTCGGCGTCGCCGCCTATGTGCTCGCGATCACCAACCGCACCTCGCTAGGGGCTGTCGGCGTCGAAGCGGCCGACCGGTTCCAGGCCGACGCTTCCACGCTTGCCCTGTTCGCCGTGGTCCAACTCGCGGTGTACGGCGGGATGCAGATCCCCGTGGGAATCCTGCTCGACCGTTTCGGATCCCGGCCGATCATGACGATCGGGATGCTGCTCATGGCCGCCGGCCAGTTGACCATGGCGCTCTCCCCCAGCATCGGCATCGCGATCGTCGCACGCGTTCTGCTCGGCGCCGGAGATGCCGCCATCTTCCCCGCCGTGCTGCGCCTGGTTGCCACCTGGTTCCCCTCGCAGCGAGGACCCCTCATGGTGCAGTTCACCGGCATCATCGGCCAGGCGGGGCAACTCATCGCGCTCGTCCCCGTCGCCGCGCTGCTGCACGCCACCACCTGGACGATCACCTTCGGCAGCATCGCCGGGCTCGGGGTGCTGTTCACGATCCTCGTGGCGCTCGTCATCCGCAACCATCCGGTCGAGCGCGGCGCCGATGTCACGGTGAACACCGACACGGGAGTCGTGCGCGTCGTCACCTCAGCGATAGATACCGGCGTCGGCATACGCGCCGCCTGGGCGCACCCAGGGACCCGTCTCGCCTTCTGGTCGCACTTCACCACGCCGTTCGCGGGAACCGCGTTCGTGCTCCTCTGGGGAATGCCGTTCCTCACAGCGGCGGAGGGCCTGGATGCTGCACCCGCCGCGGGTATCATCTCCGTATATGTCGTTTCCGGAATGCTTCTCGGTCCCATCATCGGCGACCTCTCGCGTCGACTGCCGAACCATCGCTCTCTCGCCCTCGTGCTTCCGGCCGTGGGGGTTCAGATGGCAGCGTGGATCTCTGTCATCGCCCTCCCCGACACCGCACCGCTCTGGCTCCTCTACGTCCTGGCGATCGCTCTCGGGACCGGTGGTCCCGCCTCGATGATCGCCTTCGACCACGCCAGAACGCACAACCCGACGCACCGCCTCAGCACCGCCACCGGCGTCACGAACGCCGGAGGTTTCATCGCCGCGCTCATCGCCATCTTCCTCATCGGTCTCGCGCTCGACCTGCAGGGCGCCGGCACGCCGGAGACCTACTCGCTGGAAGCCTTCCGGATCGCATTTCTCATGCCGATCCCGCTCTGGATCATCGGCACCGTCTTCATCCTCGTCGAGCGCAAACGTACGCGTGTCCGCATGGGGCTCGACCCCGAGCGCCGTCGCTGACGCGGCACGCGGACAGAGTCCACAAAATCAGCGCAGGAGGTGCTGCAAAGTCTCGATCACGAGCTCCACGCTGAGATGCTCAGGGACTTCGGCGTCTCCCGCCTCGAACTCCGCGAGCTCCACGCCCTGCACGGCACCTACGGGCAGTGCGGCGAAGATCCCGGCGATCTGATGCGGCAGCAGCCCGCCCCCGATGCGATAGGCCGCAGGGATGTAACCGGGCTCGAGCACGTCCCAGTCGACGTGTATCCATACCGGTCGTCCGGCGATGATGTCGACGACGCGTTCAGGCGTGCTCTCTGCCGGCCGAAGTACGGTGACCCCTGCCTCCGCCAGAAGGTCCCCCTCGGCGGGGTCGATGTCCCGGCCACCGACGACGATCACCTGCTTCGGGTCGATGCCGGAACCGTGGCCGCTATCCCAGAGGCCGCACGCCGCGGCGAGCACCATGCCGCCGAGGTACCCCGACTCCGTCGTCTCCGGGGTGTTGAAGTCGCCGTGCGCGTCGATCCACAGCACCACCGCATCCGGGTGATGCTCCGCGACCGTGGGGAGCGTGCCGAGGCTCACAGCGCAGGTGTTGGTGATCAGCAGGGGTGTCGTCCCCGCGGCAAGGGCATCCTGCAGCGCCGCCCGGATCCCCTGGAGCGTCTGCTCCGCCTCCGGTAACGCCTTCGTCCAGTCATCGACGACACTCGGGGTCGGAGTGCCGATGGTCTGTGCTTCGATCGACATCAGGGACGACACCGCCTCGCCCACTCGGCGCGCGCCGATCAAGGCGCCGTCGGTACGGTCGGCCACCCGGCCCTGAGAGACGATGAGCGAATAGAAGGATGCCATGTCCCTCAGCCTGGCATCAGCACAGCCAGCGGGACAAATGCGCTCCTCTCGCACATGTCGCCGACGAAGAATCGGGGCGCCTCAGCCGCGGCGAGGAGTCCATCCCGATGGAAGCGGGCCATCCTGGAAAGCACGCTCTCGATCGCTTCGCGCCGACCAGCCCTGTGCCTGATCCGTGGTGTCGAAGGCGCCTCGAGCGAGCCTCAACCCCACGTCGTCGTGATGCATACGCGGCGCTCCCCCGCGACGAACGGATGCCCGAACGCTCCAGGCGTCGTCGGCGAAGCCGCCTCCGCGGAACACCCGGTAGTCGTCGTAGCGGGCGGGGTCGAGCAGGTCCCAGCACCACTCCCAGACGTTGCCGAGCGTGTCGAAGAGCCCGTTGAGATTCGGGAGCTTCCCGCCCACGTCCTGTGGCGAGGCCACCCCGTCCGCCGCCGTCCAAGCCGCATCCGCGAGCGGCGCATAGTGAGGGCCCGTCGCGCCGGCACGACAGGCGAACTCCCACTCCGCCTCTGTGGGCAGCCGGTATCCGTCCGCGGTCGTATCCCACGTGACGACCTCGCCGTCGAACGAGTAGCTCCGTTCCAGCCCCTCCCACTCCGACGCGGCATTGCAGAAATGCACCGCTCGCAACCAGCTGAGATCCGCGGCGGGGCGGCGGGGATGCCGTGCGGGAATGCCGAGCACCTCGGCGAGCTGTTCCTCCGTCACCGGGTACACACCGATCTCGAATGGTTCGAGAGCGACATCGCGCCTCTCCTGCCTGCGAGCATCATGCAGCGACACGGTGCCGGCACTGATGGCCGCGAGCTCGAAGTCACTCACCGGATTCGGCAACTGTCGGACGACGTCATGCGGGAACCCGTTCTACCCACGACGGGTACTTCGCCGCGCGGCCGTCTCCCGACGACGTCCTGGTCACACGCCGCCGCACCCAGGGCCCGACGAACTCGCGGTAATAGGCAAGGCCGGAGGGGCCCGTACCGAGCCGATCGCTCGGCGCCCACCACGTCTCCGGAGGCTCGTAGCCGAGAGCGTGCAGCACGCGGGCGGCCACACGGTGGTGACCCGATGCATTCATGTGCAGCCTGTCCTCCGCCCAGTACGCGCCGCGGGAGAGCTCACGGTCGGGCCAGTTGAGCGCACGGATCACGTCGGGACGATCTTCGACGCGACGCAGCACGGCCTCGGACAGCAGATCACCCCGCCGCTGCACGAGAGAGCCCATCGGGAGCTGACCACTCGGGTTCGCGCCGGAGAGCAGGATCATCGTCACCCCCTCCTCGTCGCATCGGCGCAGCACCCGGCTGAAGGCGTCGGCGATGTGCTCGACGTCGGTACGCGGGCGCAGCATGTCGTTGCCACCGCCGTTGAACGAGAGATGCGTGGGACGCAAGGCGAGCGCGGGTTCGAGCTGCTCTTCCACGATCGGCCAGGCGAGCTTGCCCCTGATCGCGAGGTTCGCGTACTGGATGGGGTGCCCGGCGGCGTCGGCCCACCCTTGAGCCGCCAGGTCGGCCCAGCCGCGCTCCCGTCCGTCCGGGAGGACATCACCCACACCCTCGGTAAACGAGTCGCCGATCGCCACGAACCGCACATCTGCCATCATCCCAGCCTATTGCGGGACGACGACGCACGGCGCCGGGACCGGATGGGTCGCCTCCGCCTCAGCGGTCGTCGAGAGCCTGGCCGCCGCGATCGACGAGTCCCCACGCCGCAGCCGCAGCACCGAGGAAGCAGACGCCGAAGACCGCGAACAGGAGCGGCGCGCCGCCCCCGACCAGGAGGATCGGGACAGAGAGCGGTGCGACGATCGATGCGATGCGCCCCACTCCAGCGGCCCAGCCCGCGCCCGTGCCCCGCAACGAGGTCGGATAGATCTCCGGGGTCACCGCGTACAGGGCACCCCAGGCGCCGAGGTTGAAGAACGACAGCGCCATGCCGGCGGCGATGATGGTGCCCTCCGTCGTCGCCGTGCCGAAGACCACGGCAGAGACCGCCGAGCCGAGGAGGAAGACGGAGAGCGTCAGTCGACGGCCCCAGACCTCGATGAGCCACGCGGCCACCGCGTAGCCGGGGAGCTGAGCCAACGTGATGATGAGCGTGAACCCGAAAGACCGCACCAGATCGAACCCGGCATCGACGAGGATGCTCGGGATCCAGATGAACGCTCCGTAATAGGCGAAGTTCACACCGAGCCACACCAGCCAGAGACACAGTGTGCGCAGTCGGAACTCCCGATTCCAGAGTGTCGCCAACCGTGCGCGGGCGGTGACGGCGATCGCTCGTGATGCCGGCTCCTTCCTGATGGCCGGAGTCGCCTCCACCCGCGCCTCCGCCTCGAACGCGGAGACGATGCGGTCGGCCTCTGCGATCCGTCCCCGCGACGCGAGCCAGCGAGGCGACTCGGGCATCCGCCACCGCACGAAGAGTGCGTACACCGCCGGGATGGCCCCGAGGGCGAACGCCCAGCGCCAGCCATCCTCCGAAGCGGGTATGACCAGGAACCCGATGAGAGCAGCTGCCGTCCACCCGAGTGCCCAGAACGCCTCCAGTACGACGATCAGGCGACCGCGGATCCGGGCGGGGGCGAACTCGCTCACGTAGGTCGATGCCACAGGAAGCTCGGCGCCGAGCCCGAGGCCGACGAGGAATCGGAGAACCAGAAGCGCCGCAAGCCCGCCCACGAGCGCGCTGGCTCCGGTGGCGAGGCCATACACGAGCAACGTCAGAGCGAACACCTGCCGTCGTCCGTAGCGGTCCGCCAGGAGACCGCCGAGCGTCGCACCGATGGCCATGCCGAAGAACCCGACGGAGGCGATCCAGCCCGCCTCGCCCTTGGACAGCCCCCACTGCTGCGTGAGGGCCGCGAGGATGAAGGAGATCAGACCCACGTCCATCGCGTCCAGCGCCCAGCCGAGACCGGAGCCCGTGAGCAAGCCGAGATGCCGGCGCGTGAAAGGCAGGACGTCCAGTCGCTCAGCCAAAGATGAGCGGCTCGGCAAGGCGGTGTTGGCCATGCTTCTCATCGTAAAGCCGAGCGCCGGGCGTGCTGCGCTCGATGACGTCAGTCCTGCGAGGCGAGGATCCGCTTCACGCGCGGGATCACCTCGGTGCCATACAGCTCGATGCTGCGCATCATCGACTCGTGCGACAGGGTGCCCGTGGCGTACTTGAGGTCGAAACGCCCGAGGCCGAGCGTCGTGATGGTGTCGGCGATCTTCGCAGCGACCCGGTCCGGCGACCCTGCGTAGATCGCCCCCTCAGGTCCCACGTCGTTCTGGAAACGTGCACGGCTGTACGCCGGCCACCCGCGCTCTCGGCCGATGGTGTTGTTCATCGCCTCGAATCCGGAGTAAGCGGCATCCCAGGCTTCCGCGTCTGTCGCGGCGATGTGGCCAGGCGAGTGCACCGAGACGGGATGCGACGTGGTACCGAACGATGCGACCGAGCGATGGTACAGATCGACGAACGGCTTGAACCGCACCGCCGGCCCCCCGATGATCGCGAGCATGAGGCCGAGACCGTGGCGAGCGACACGGACGACCGACTCCGGGCTTCCGCCCACACCGACCCAGGTACGCAGACCCTTCTCGGTCTTCGGGAACACGTTCGCGTTCTCCAACGACGGACGCATCGTTCCCGACCAGGTCACCGGCTCCTCCTTCAGGAGCTCCACGAACAGTTCGAGCTTCTGCTCGAAGAGCGCGTCGTAGTCTCGCAGGTCATAGCCGAACAGGGGGAAGGACTCGATGAAGGAGCCGCGCCCGAGCACCACCTCGGCCCGGCCGTTCGACAGCGCGTCCAGCGTCGAGAAGCGCTCGAACACGCGTACGGGGTCGTCGGAGGACAGCACCGTGACCGCAGTGCCAAGCCGGATGTTCTCCGTGCGCGCGGCGATCGCCGCCAGCACCATCTCCGGGGCGGACACGGCGAACTCGGTGCGGTGATGCTCCCCGACCCCGAAGAAGTCCACGCCCACGGAGTCTGCGAGTTCCGCCTGCTGAACGATGTTGCGGATCGTCTGCGCCCCCGTGAGGAGCTCCCCGTCCGCATCTCGCGTGATGTCGCCGAACGTGTCCAGCCCGAATTCGATGCCCATGTCATCCCTTCCTATTCAGATGAATGAACACGTGACCGTCCGGCCGCATTCCCGTCAGCGCGGGAGCAGAGCGGTGCGCAACGTGTCGAGCCCGACGCCGCCCATATCGAGCGCCCGCTTGTGGAAGTCCTTGAACGAGAAGGCATCGCCTTCCGCCGCGCGAACACCATCGCGGACCTGCTCCCAGATGCGCTGGCCCACCTTGTACGACGGCGCCTGTCCCGGCCAACCCAGGTAGCGGTTCACCTCGAACTGCACGAACTGATCCGACATGTTCACGTTCGCGCGCATGAAGTCCAGCGCGTACTCCGCGTCCCACACACCTGTGCCGTCGAGACGGGGCTTGCCGAGGTGCACGCCGATGTCGAGCACCACACGGGCCGCCCGCATGCGCTGACCGTCGAGCATGCCGAGTCGATCGGCGGGGTCGTCGAGGTAGCCGAGCTGCTCCATGAGGCGCTCGGCGTAGAGCGCCCAGCCTTCTGCATGGCCGGACGTGCCTGCGAGCAGACGGCGCCAGGAGTTGAGCTCTGCCCGATTGTAGACGGCCTGCGCGATCTGCAGGTGATGTCCGGGGACGCCCTCGTGGAACACCGTGGTGAGCTCGCGCCAGGTGTCGAACTCGGTGACGCCTTCGGGGACCGACCACCACATGCGACCGGGACGCGAGAAATCGTCCGTGGGCCCCGTGTAGTAGATGCCACCCTCCTGGGTGGGAGCGATCATGCACTCGAGTGTGCGGATCGCCTCGGGAATGTCGAAGTGCGAGGCGCCCAGTTCAGCGACGGCCCTGTCGCTCGTCTCCTGCATCCACTTCTGCAATGCGTCGGTGCCGACGAGCTTGCGTGCGGGATCGGCCTCGAGATGGGCGACGGCCTCCTCGACCGACGCACCAGGGAGGATCTCGTTCGCGATGGCGGTCTGCTCCGCCACCATGCGGGCGAGCTCTTCACGACCCCATTCGTACGTCTCGTCGAGGTCGATCGTCGCGCCGAGGAAACGGCGGGAGTTGAGGGCGTACAGCTCGCGGCCGACGGCGTCGACCTCGCCCGCGACGGGGGCGAGCTCCTCGGCGAGGAAGCGGCGGAGTTCGTCGTAGGCGACGCGTGCAGCTGCCGAGTTGTCCGCGAGCGTGCGTGCGAGGGAGGCCGGGAGCTGGCCCTCCTCCGGGTCGGCCTCGGCGACGAAGGCGGCGAAGAACCCGTCGTCGGCCGTGTAGCGGTCGATCTGTGTCGCGACCTCGACCACCTGACGACGCGCCGGCGTCACTCCCTCAGCGATCCCGGTGCGGAGCGTCTCGACGTATCCGCGGAGCGCATCCGGAACCGCGGCGAGACGGGTCGCGATCACGTCCCAGTCCTCGACGGTCGCAGTGGGCATCAGGTCGAAGGCGGCGCGCACGTCCTGCGCCGCCGAGGCGATGACGTTGAGGTCACGAAGGTGCCACTTGGCATCGTGGAGTTCGAGATCGAGGCGGAGCTCGGCGCTGAGATCGGTCTTCGTCACCTCGTCGATCGCGTCGACGGGCTCGAGTGCCGAGAGACGGTCGAGTGTCGCGCGGGTGGCTGCAGCGATCTCTTCGTGCCCCTGCGGGCTCAGGTCGCCGAAGCGGTCGTTCACCTCGTCGCGGCCGATGTACGTCCCGAGTGTGGGAGCCAGTACCGCGATCGTGTCGACCCATTCATCGGCGACGGCGTCGATGGCAGAGGGGGTGCGAGGAGCTGAAGTCATACCTTTCAGCCTAATCCCCGGCCCCCTCCCACCGCCGGAGGTCAGTGCGCGGCTTCGTTCCAATCGCGACCCCGACCGACCTGCACATCGAGCGGCACGGACAGCTCGGCAGCATCGCCCATCCGCGCGCGGACGATCCGCTCCGTGGCGTCCCACTCCCCCGGCGCGACCTCGACCACGAGTTCGTCGTGGATCTGCAACAGCACCCGCGAGGAGAGGTTCTCGGACCGGAGGTCGTCGTGGATGTGCAGCAGCGCGATCTTCATGATGTCGGCGGCACTGCCCTGGATCGGAGCGTTGAGGGCGGCCCGCTCGGCGTTCTCGCGGAGCACGCGGTTCGGACTCGCGAGGTCGGGGAACGGTCGACGGCGGCCGAAGATGGTCTCGGTGTAGCCGACCTCCTTCGCCTTCATCACGGATGCACGCAGGTAGTCGCGCACGGCGCCGAACCGCGCGAAGTACTCGATCATGAGCTGCTTGGCCTCGGACTGCTCGATGCGCAGCTGCTTGGAGAGGCCGAACGCGGAGAGCCCATAGACCAGACCGTAGGACATCGCCTTGACCTTGGTGCGCATCGCCGCCGTGACATCGCTCGGCTCGACACCGAACACGCGCGCTCCGACGAAACGGTGCAGGTCTTCCCCGCTGTTGAAGGCCTCGATCAGCCCCTCGTCGCCGGAGAGGTGCGCCATGATGCGCATCTCGATCTGGGAGTAGTCAGCGGTGAGCAGAGCCTCATACCCTTGGCCCACCTCGAAAGCACTGCGGATGCGGCGTGACTCCTCGGTGCGCACCGGGATGTTCTGCAGGTTCGGGTCGGTGCTCGAGAGCCGTCCGGTCTGGCTTCCCGTCTGCACGTACGTGGTGTGCACACGGTGGTCGTCTCCGATCGCCGAATCGAGCGACTCGATGATCTGGCGCAGCTTCGTGGCCTCACGGTGCTGCAGCAGCAGGCTCAGGAACGGATGCGGGTTGCTCTCCTGCAGATCGGCGAGCACCGCAGCGTCGGTCGAGTAGCCGGTCTTGGTCTTGCGGGTCTTCGGCAGCTGCAGGTCTTCGAACAGCACCTCCTGCAGCTGCTTGGGCGAGCCGAGGTTGAACTCGCGGCCGACGACGGAGAACGCCTCCTGTGCGAGGCCCTCCGCTCGGGCCGCGAGCTCACCCGAGAAGGTCGACAGCACGTCGTGCGACACGGCGACACCCGCGACCTCCATGTCGGCGAGGGTGAGCAGCGTGGGCAGCTCGATGTCGTCGAGGACCTTCGCGACCGACTCCGGGATGTCCTCGCGGAGAGCATCGGCAACTCGCAGAGCGAACCACGCCTCCTGAGACGGCGTCGCACCCTCGGTCTCGGGGACGAGCTGGGAAGGATCGGCCTCGGGGAGCTTCTCCCCCAGGTAGCGCTCGACGAGGTCGGAGAGGGTCTTGTCGGGGAAGCTCGGTCGCAGCAGCCAGCCGGCCAGACTCGTGTCGTATGCGAGCCCGCGAAGGCGGATGCCCTGGCGGATCAGCGCCTTCACCTGCGGCTTCGCGTCGTGGAGCACCTTCGGTGCGTCGGACTCCAACCATCCGCGCAGAGCGCCCGCGGCCTCATCCGACCAATCGGCTTCACGTACTTCGGTCAGCGTGGCAACACCGATGCGTACGGGGACACCGCCCTGGGTCGTGACGCGGAGCGCGACATCGCCTTCCTGCGCCGCAGCCCAACTCGCGAGGTCGGCCGCAGGCGCCTCGACGGGCACCGGGAGCACCACGACGGAGGCAGGGTCGTCAGCGACGTCGCCGGCACCGACGGCCTCGAACACCCGCGGCAGCAGGGTGCGGAACTCGAGACGGGCGAAGATGTCGCGCACGGCCTGCGCATCGATCGGTGCGACGGCGAGGTCAGCCGGGCCCACCGGAAGCTCGACGTCGGTGAGCAGACGGTTGAGCTTGCGGTTGCGACGGACGTCTTCGATGTGGTCGCGGAGGTTGCCTCCGACGACGCCCTTGATCTCGTCGGCGCGGGCGATCAGTTCATCGAGCGAGCCGAACTGCGTGAGCCATTTGACCGCCGTCTTCTCGCCGACCTTCGGCACGCCGGGCAGATTGTCGCTGGTCTCGCCCACGAGCGCGGCGATATCCGGGTACTGCTCGGGTCGCACCCCGTAACGCTCCTGAACGGTCGCCGGGTCGTAGCGCTTGAGTTGGGAGACCCCCTGCACCGACGGATACAGCAGCGTGACGTCTTCGTTGACGAGCTGGATGGTGTCGCGGTCCCCCGAGACGACGAGCACTTCGAAGCCCTGTTCGGCGCCTTGGGACGCGAGGGTGGCGAGGATGTCGTCCGCCTCGATCCCCTCCTTCGTCAGGACCGGGATGGACATGGCGGCGAGGCAGTCCTGCAGCAGCGGGATCTGCCCCTTGAACTCCTGCGGCGACTCGGACCGTGTGGCCTTGTACTCGGGGTACTCATCGGTGCGGAAGGAGTGCCGCGAGGTGTCGAAGGCGATCGCGAGATGCGTCGGCTTCTCCGCCTTGATGAGGTTGACCAGCATCGACAGGAACCCGTAGATGCCGTTCGTGTGCTGCTTGTCCTTGGTCGTGAAGTTGTCGACCGGGAGCGCGAAGAAGGCGCGGTAGGCGAGCGAGTGGCCGTCGACGACCATGAGGGTAGGCTTTGCGGAGTCCGTCACCCTGTCAGCCTAACGAGGACGACGGACACCCGCTGAGGAGGATGCATGGGCGATGTCGCGATGAGCGAGGGACTCGACTGGGCGACGGCCCGGGGAATGGGCGCCCTCGCCGAGAAGATGGGCATGGAGTTCGTCGAGTTCAGCGTCGAGCGCTGCGTCGCGACGATGCCGGTCGAGGGCAACACCCAGCCCGTCGGACTCATGCACGGCGGGGCCTACGTCGTGCTCGGAGAGTCACTCGGCTCGATGGCTGCCAATCTGCACGCCGGTGCCGGAAGGCTCGCTGTCGGGGTGGACATCAATGCGACACACACGCGGTCGGCGACCTCTGGTCTGGTCACCGGCGTCTGCACGCCCGTGCACCTGGGACGGAGCATCACGGTGCACGAGATCGTGGTGACTGACGATCAGGGTCGTCGTTGCTCGACCATCCGCATCACCAACATGATCAAGGACCTTCCCGCCGGGCGCTGAGCGGTTCCTCCAGCAGGCGCTGGAACAGCAGATGATCCTGCCACTCCCCCGCGATCAGGAGGTACTTCGGCGCCATCCCGATGCGCTCGAATCCGTTTCCGAGCAGCACCCGCTGCGAGCCGAGGTTGTGCAGCAACGTGGCCGCCTGGAGTCGGTGCAGCCGCAGCTCGGTGCGGGAGTGCTCGATCACCCTCGCGACCGCGCGGCTCGCGAGCCCACGGTGCACGCGCGTCGCATCCACCCAGTAACCGAGGTCTGCGCTCCAGAACGCCCCGCGGACGATGTTGTTGAGGTTCATCCGTCCGCGGATCTCACCATCGTCGGACTCGATCACGAAGCGGATGCCGCGTCCGGCCGATGCGTCGTCCACACAGTGCTGTGCATGCGCCTCCTGCGAGGCAGCGGTGAAGAACGCCTCCGAGCGCGTCGGCTCCCACGGCGCGAGATGCTCGCGGTTCGCCAGATACGCACGCGAAAGGGCGGCACCGTCGCCCAGGCGCACGGGCCTGAGGATGTGCTCGGAATCGAGCCGGAAGGATCCGGCGCTCACCGCTACTTCTTGGGAGCCAGCTGCTCGATGATCGCCTTCGCGACGTCCTGCATCGTGAGACGACGGTCCATGGAGGCCTTCTGGATCCAGCGGAAGGCCTCGGGCTCGCTCAGCCCCATCTTCTCGTTGAGCAGACCCTTGGCCCGGTCGACGAGCTTGCGGGTCTCGAAGCGCTCGACCATGTCGGCGACCTCTGCCTCGAGCGTGATGATCTGCTCGTGGCGGGCCAGCGCGATCTCGATCGCCGGAAGGAGGTCGTTCGGCGTGAACGGCTTCACGACGTAGGCGAGGGCGCCGGCCTCGCTGGCACGCTCGACGAGCTCCTTCTGGCTGAACGCCGTCAGGAGCACGACCGGGGCGATGTTGCCCTTGTGCAGCTTCTCGGCCGCGCTGATGCCGTCGAGCTGAGGCATCTTGACATCCATGATGACCAGGTCGGGGCGGAGCTCAGTGGCCAGAGCGACCGCGGTCTCCCCGTCACCGGCCTCGCCGACCACATCGAAGCCGTTGTCGCGGAGGATCTCGACGATGTCGAGACGGATCAGCGACTCATCTTCGGCGACGACGACGCGTCGGGGTGCGGATGACGTGGGCTGCTCAGCCTGCTCTTCTTGCTCTGTCACACACCCATCCTAGTGGAGTGCCCCTGTCTGCAGGCCTCAGGCGCTCGGCGCGGACGGTCGCGCCTCCTGCTCTGCGCTAAAGTCGTAGACGCGACACACGAGCCGGCGTGGCGGAATGGCAGACGCGGAGCACTCAAAATGCTTTGTCCGAAAGGGCGTGTGGGTTCGAGTCCCACCGCCGGCACCCAACATCGATCGAACGAACGCGCGAATTCCGGCGCGGGCGACTGATCGACTATTCCGCGAGCACCGCGAGCTCCGCCAGAACGCGTGGATGCGCGAGGATCCGGAAGTGCCCGCCCGTATCGAGGCGCACGTTCTTGGCGCCGGCCAGTTCGCTGCCTTCGGGGATGTGAGGGTCGAACGCCGCGTACACCGAGACGATCCGCTCGTTCACCGTCACCTGCTGCGCCAGATCCACGATCGACGGGTCGCGCGGTGAGAACGCACGAAGCGTTCTGGAGAGCATCAACCGCGCATAGCGCGACCCGCCGAACGGTGCGGCGATCGCGAGCATCGACCGCACGCGCGTGCCCGCCGGACCGGTCATCACGGTCTTCCCCGCAAGGCCGCCCTTGCTGTGCGCGACGAGGATCACGTCTTCGAGCCCGCGCTCCTCGAGGAACGCCGCCACGACCGCGGCCATCTCGGCCACAGGACGCTCATTCCGGTGGAGCGCCTCGACGATGTGCACCGGATGACCACGTTCATGCATCGCGACGACGAGCGGCTGCAGGAACCGCCAGGTCTCGTAGACGCCGGGGAGCACGACGATGTGTGCAGCATCTCCGGAGACGAAAGACGACGGATCGGTGCGGTCGAATGCCGCACGGACCTGCCAGTACCCCGCGTACGCGTAATCGGCTATCCACCATCGCGCGTTCCTCAGCACGCCGATGACGGCCTCCTTCGACGGCGATGCGTTTCCATGCCTGAAAGCTACCCGAAGCGGACGACAGAGGGGGCAGGACCGAAGTCCCACCCCCTCTGGATGACGTACGTCAGACGCCGGCCTTGTAGATCGGCGCGGCACCGCGGATCGCATCGCCGACCTTGTGCACGCGAAGGTCGTTCGTGGATCCGACGATTCCGGGAGGGGAACCGGAGATCACGACGACCTTGTCCCCTTCTTCTGCCAGACCGTTGCCGAGCAGATACTCATCGACCTGGTGGTACATCAGGTCGGTGTGCTGGACCATGTCGACCAGCGTCGAGCGGATACCCCACGTAAGCGCCATGCGGCGACGGATGCCGGGCTCCGGGGTGAAGGCGATCATCGGGATGCGCGAGCGCAGACGCGACAGGCGACGGGCGGAGTCACCGGACTGCGTGAAGACGCAGAGGAACTTCGCGTCGACGAACTCGGCGACCTCGAGCGCGGCGAGGGTGATCGCACCACCCTGCGTGCGGGGCTTGGCCGTGAGCGGCGCGATGCGCTCCAGGCCGTGCTCCTCAGTCGACTCGATGATGCGCGCCATGGTCTCGACCACGACGACCGGGTAGTCTCCCACGCTGGTCTCGCCCGAGAGCATCACAGCGTCGGCGCCGTCGAGCACGGCATTCGCGACGTCAGACGTCTCGGCGCGAGTCGGCACAGGGCTGTTGATCATCGACTCGAGCATCTGCGTCGCGACGATGACCGGCTTCGCCATGCGGCGGGCGATCTCGACGGCGCGCTTCTGCACGATCGGGACTGCCTCGAGCGGCAGCTCGACGCCCAGGTCGCCGCGGGCCACCATGATCGAGTCGAACGCGTCGATGATCTCCTCGAGCGCGTCGACCGCCTGCGGCTTCTCGACCTTGGCGATGACGGGGACGCGGACGCCCTCCTCCGCCATGATCTCGTGGACGCGGATGACATCGGCGGCGTTGCGCACGAAGGACAGCGCGATCAGGTCGGCGCCGATGCGCAGACCCCAACGGAGGTCCTCCTCGTCCTTCTCGCTCAGCGCGGGGACGTTCACGGCGACGCCGGGCAGGTTGATGCCCTTGTTGTTCGAGACCGCTCCGGCGACGATGACCTTGGTGGTGACCGTCACACCGTCGGTCTCGACGACCTCGACGCGGACCTTGCCGTCGTCGATGAGGAGGAAGTCACCGGGCTTGACGTCCTGCGGGAGCCCCTTGAACGTCGTTCCGGAGATCTCCTTGTTGCCGATGATGTCCTCGGTGGTGATCTTGAAGATGTCGCCCTTGGCGAGTTCGTAGGGTCCGCCCTCGAACTTGCCGAGACGGATCTTCGGACCCTGCAGGTCGACGAGGATCGCGACGGGGCGACCAGCGTCCTCAGCGGCACGGCGCACGTTGGCGTAGTTGTTCTCGTGCACGGAGTAGTCACCGTGGCTGAGGTTCAGTCGGGCGACGTCCACGCCCGCATCGATCAGTGCGCGCACCGTCTCATAGGTGGAGGTGGCGGGGCCCAGGGTGGCGACGATTTTCGCGCGTCTCAAAGATTGCTCCAGGGTAGAAGTGGGGGATGGTGAATCAGGCGACGGTGCCGGCCTCAGCCTACGCGGGCTGGAGTCCGATCGCGACATCGCTCGGACGCACCGGCTCCGGGAGCACGGTGGTGCCCATCAGGAACCGGTCGACGTTGGCCGCGGCTGCACGCCCCTCGGCGATGGCCCACACGATGAGCGACTGTCCACGGCCGGCGTCGCCGGCGACGAACACGCCCGGCACCGTCGACTCGTAGGAGGAGTCGCGCCGGAACGCACCCCGATCGGTCACCTGGGGAAGCGTCTCCTCGGTGTAGCCGTCCTGCTCCGGTCCGGTGAAGCCCATGGCGATCAGGATGAGATCGGCCGGGATCTCCCGCTCAGTGCCGCTCTTGGGCACACGCCGACCATCGACGAACTCCGTCTCCGCCACGCGCAGTGCACGGACCTCGCCGACGTCGTTGCCGAGGAACTCGACGGTGGAGGCGAGGAACACACGCTCTCCGCCCTCTTCGTGAGCGGAGGAGACCTCGAACAGGGTCGGCATCATCGGCCACGGCTGGTGGTCGGGACGGGTGTCGCCCGGCTGCTTGCCGATCGCGAGGTTGGTGACGCTGAGTGCGCCCTGCCGGTGCGCGGTTCCGATGCAGTCCGCACCCGTGTCGCCACCGCCGATCACGATGACGTGCTTGCCCTCGGCGCTGATCTGATCCGTCACCTTGTCGCCCGCCACCGCATGGTTCGACTCGACGAGGTACTCCATGGCGAAATGGACGCCGTCCAGGTCGCGGCCGGGGATCGCGAGGTCACGCGGAACCGTGGAGCCTGTGGCGATCACCACCGCGTCGTACCGGGCGCGCAGGTCCGGCCAGGAGATGTCCTTGCCGATCTCGACGCCGGCGCGGAAGCGGGTGCCCTCCTCCTGCATCTGGCGAAGGCGGGACTCGAGCTGCGTCTTCTCCATTTTGAAGTCGGGGATGCCGTAGCGCAGCAGTCCGCCGATGCGGTCGTCACGCTCAAAGACCGCGACGGTGTGCCCGGCACGGGTGAGCTGCTGGGCAGCGGCGAGTCCCGCAGGACCGGAACCGACCACTGCAACCGTCTTGCCCGTCAGCCGCTCCGGCGGCTCCGGCTCGACCCAGCCCTTCGAGAAGGCCTCGTCGATGATCGAGACCTCGATCTGCTTGATGGTCACAGCCGGCTGGTTGATACCGAGCACGCACGAGCTCTCGCACGGCGCAGGGCAGAGCCGCCCCGTGAACTCCGGGAAGTTGTTCGTCGCGTGCAGGCGCTCGATCGCCGCGCGACCCTCGCCTCGCCACGTCAAGTCGTTCCACTCCGGGATCAGGTTGCCGAGCGGGCACCCCTGATGGCAGAACGGCACGCCGCAGTCCATGCAGCGCCCTGCCTGACGGCGCAGGACCTGCTTGTCGCCGGGCTCATAGACCTCTTTCCAGTCCATGATGCGCACGGGAACGGGACGACGCGCGGGAACCTCCCGCTCGGTCACCTTCAGAAAGCCTTTGGGGTCAGCCACCGGTCACCTCCAGGATGCGGTTCCACACGATGTCGCCGTCGGGGTCGATCCCCTCGGCCAGCGCCTCCTCGCGCATGCTCCGCACGGCGGCGAAGTCACGAGGGAGCACCTTCACGAACTCTGCGGCTGCCGCCTCGAAGTTCTCGAGAAGACCCGCGGCCAGCGGAGACGCGGTGCGCTCGACATGCGCGACCAGCAGGCTCCGCAGCACTTCGAGATCCGCGCGGTCGAGCGGCTCGAGGAGCAGCTCGCCGCTCCCGAGCGACTGCGCGTTCACCTTGCTGGTGTCGAGGGCGTGCACGTAGGCCACTCCCCCGGACATCCCGGCGCCGAAGTTCCGTCCGGTGGAGCCGAGGATCACCGCGAGCCCACCGGTCATGTACTCCAGAGCGTGGTCGCCCACGCCCTCGACCACGGCGGTCGCACCCGAGTTGCGGACGAGGAAACGCTCGCCGACGACGCCCGAGATGAACATCGTCCCCGAGGTCGCGCCGTAGCCGATCACGTTGCCGGCGATCACGTTCTCGTGCGGCGCGATCTTGGAGCCTCGCGGCGGACGGATCGTGATGTCGCCGCCCGAGAGCCCCTTGCCGACGTAGTCGTTGGCATCGCCCTCGAGCCGCAGGACGATACCCGGCGGCAGGAACGCCCCGAGCGACTGACCGGCGGTGCCGTGCAGAGTCACATCGATGGTGCCCTGCGGCAGACCGTCTGCTCCGTGCCGTGACGTCACCTGATGACCGAGCATCGTCCCCACCGCACGTTCGGTGTTGGCGATGGGCAGCTCGACCACGACGGGCTCGCCGTTGAGCAGCGCGCCCTTCGCGATGTCGATCAGCTTCACGTCGAAGTGCTTCTCGAGCTCGTGGTCCTGGGTGCGTGCGCTACGACGCGGTTCGCCTGCCGGGAACACCGGGCCTTCCAGCACCGGAGTGAGGTCGAGCCCCTCGGCCTTCCAGTGCTCGACCGCGGCGTTGACCTCGATGAGGTCGGCACGGCCGATGATCTCGTCGATCGAGCGGTAGCCGAGCTCGGCGAGGAGCTCACGCACCTCTTCGGCGATGAACTCCATGAAGTTCACGACGAACTCGGGCTTGCCCGTGAACCGCTCGCGCAGAACCGGGTTCTGCGTGGCGACACCGACGGGGCACGTGTCCAGGTGGCAGACGCGCATCATGATGCAGCCGCTGACGACGAGCGGAGCGGTGGCGAAGCCGAACTCCTCCGCGCCGAGCAGCGCACCGATGATGACGTCGCGGCCGGTCTTGAGCTGGCCGTCGACCTGCACCACGACGCGATCCCGCATGCCGTTGAGCATGAGCGTCTGCTGCGTCTCCGCGAGGCCGAGCTCCCACGGTGTGCCCGCGTGCTTCAGCGAGTTCAACGGGCTCGCACCTGTTCCACCGTCGTGACCCGAGACCAGGATCACGTCGCTCAGCGCCTTCGCGACACCGGCCGACACCGCGCCGATGCCCGACTGGCTCACCAGCTTGGTGTGGATGCGGGCCTCGGGGTTCGCCCTCTTCAGGTCGAAGATCAGCTGCTTCAGGTCTTCGATCGAGTAGATGTCGTGATGCGGCGGCGGGGAGATCAGTCCCACACCGGCGGTGGCGTGACGGGTACGCGCGACCCAGGGGTACACCTTGGTCGGCGGCAGCTGGCCTCCCTCGCCGGGCTTGGCACCCTGGGCGAGCTTGATCTGGATGTCGTCCGCCTCGGTGAGGTACAGGCTCGTCACCCCGAACCGCCCCGACGCGACCTGCTTGATCGAGCTGCGACGCTCGGGGTCGACCAGGCGGTCCGGATCCTCGCCGCCCTCACCGGTGTTCGACTTCGCGCCGATGCTGTTCATCGCGACGGCGAGCGTCTCGTGCGCCTCCTTGGAGATGGAGCCGTAGCTCATCGCCCCCGTGGAGAAGCGCTTGACGATGGCGGAGACGGGCTCCACCTCGTCCAGCGGCACGGGCTTGCGAGTGCCGGTGCGCAGCGTGAACAGTCCGCGCAGGGTCTTCAGCTCGGCGGCCTGCTCATCGACGAGCTTCGTGTACTCGCGGAAGATGTCGTAACGTCGCGTCCGCGTCGAATGCTGCAGCTTGAACACCGTCTCCGGATTGAAAAGGTGCGGAGAGCCGTCGCGGCGCCACTGGTACTCGCCGCCCGTCCAGAGCCTCTCGTGCGCACGTGCTGCCGCATCCTCCGGATAGGCGTAGTCGTGGCGCGCCTGGTTCTCGGCGAAGATCTCCTCGATGCCGATGCCGCCGAGCTTCGACTCGGTGCGCGTGAAGTACGCGTCGATGAACTCCTGGCTGAGGCCGACCGCCTCGAACACCTGAGCACCGGCATAGGACGACACGGTGGAGATGCCCATCTTCGACATGATCTTCAACACGCCCTTGCCGAGCGCGTAGATCAGGTTCTTGACGGCCTTCTCGGTCGTGATGCCCGTGATGTAGCCGGTGCGCACGAGGTGCTCTACCGTCTCCATCGCGAGGTACGGGTTGACGGCGGAGGCACCGTAGCCGATCAGGGTCGCGACATGATGCACTTCGCGGACGTCTCCGGCTTCGACGATGAGACCGACCTTCATGCGGTTCTCGCGCCGGATGAGGTGGTGGTGGATCGCCGAGACCATGAGCAGGGACGGGATCGGTGTCAGATCCTTGTTCGAGTCACGGTCCGACAGGATGATGAACTCGGCACCGTTCTCGATGGCCTCGTCCACCTCGGCGCACATCTCGGTGAGCCGGTCGGCGAGCGTCTGGGGGCCGGCGTCGAAGTGGTAGAGGCCGCGGATCGTCGCGCTCGATCGACCGGGCATGGCCTTGTCGATGTGGCGGATCTTCGCGAGCTCGTCGTTGTCGATCACCGGGAAGTCCAGAGACACCGTACGCGTGTGCTCCGGCCCCCAGGTGAGCAGGTTGCTCTCCGGCCCGAGGCCCAGCTTGAGGCTCGTGACGACCTCTTCGCGGATCGAGTCGAGCGGCGGGTTGGTCACCTGGGCGAACTGCTGGGTGAAGTAGTCGAACAGCAACCGCGGACGCTTGCTGAGCACGGCGATCGGCGTGTCAGAGCCCATCGCGCCGAGCGGCTCGACACCGGTCTGACCCATCGGCGTGAGAAGGATGCGGACCTCTTCCTCGGTGTAGCCGAAGGTCCGCTGACGACGGGTGATCGACGCCGGCGGGTGCACGATGTGCTCACGCTCGGGAAGCTCGGCAAGACGCACGGCGCCGGCGTCGAGCCACTCCTGCCACGGGTGCATCGTGGCGAGATCGTGCTTGAGCTCGCTGTCCTCGATGATCCGACGCTGCGATGTGTCGACCAGGAACATCTTGCCCGGCTGCAGGCGGCCGCGACGCTTGATGCGCTCCGGTTCGAACTGGAGAACGCCGGTCTCGGATCCGATGACGACCAGTCCGTCGGTCGTCTCCGTCCAGCGTCCAGGACGCAGACCGTTGCGGTCGAGCGTCGCGCCGACGAGGGTCCCGTCCGTGAAGATGAGAGCGGCCGGTCCGTCCCACGGCTCCATCTGGTTGGAGTGGTACTCGTAGAACGAGCGCAGCTCCGGAGAGATGTCGGCCTGCTTCTCGTAGGCCTCCGGCACCATCATCATGAT
This sequence comes from Microbacterium sp. H6, assembly GCF_003314775.1. Classification (NCBI taxonomy): domain Bacteria; kingdom Bacillati; phylum Actinomycetota; class Actinomycetes; order Micrococcales; family Microbacteriaceae; genus Microbacterium; species Microbacterium sp. H6. Next base: position 214,765 of record NZ_QOAY01000306.1, read on the forward strand.
CGCGTGCGGCAGGCTGCGCCCGGTCAGCGTGAGCAGCTCGAGCACCTCGTCGAACGAGGCGGAGTCGCTGGCGCCGTCGGTGCAGATGGGAAGCAGCGGCGTGATGTCGCCGAGGAGCTCGGATTCCAGCTGCGATTGGCGGGCGCGCATCCAGTTGCGGTTGCCGCCGACGGTGTTGATCTCGCCGTTGTGGGCGAGCATGCGCAGCGGCTGCGCGAGCGGCCACGACGGGAAGGTGTTCGTGGAGTAGCGGGAGTGCACCACGGCGAGCTCCGAGGCGAAGCGCTCGTCCTGCAGGTCGGGATAGAACGGCTCCAGCTGCAGGGTGGTGACCATGCCCTTGTACCCGAGGGTGCGGGCGGAGAGCGAGACGAAATAGGCACCGAGTTCGTGACCGGCGCGCTTGCGCAGACGGTAGGCGACGCGGTCGAGCGCGATCCCCGTGAGGGGCGCATCGGAGTGCGTCGCTCCGCCCGCGCTGACGAAGAGCTGCTCGAACGCGGGACGCGCCTCATCGGCGAGCTTGCCGAGGTTCTCGTTGGCCGTGGGAACCTCACGCCAGCCGAGGACGCGAAGCCCCTCGGAACGGGCGATCTTCTCGATGCCGGCCTTCTGCTGGCGGCGCTCGCTGGAATCGCGAGGCAAGAACGCCAGTCCTGCGGCGTACTCCCCTACCGGCGGCAGTTCGAACCCGACCACGGCGCGGAGGAACGCATCGGGCATCTGCGTCAGGATGCCGGCGCCGTCCCCGGTGCCCGCATCCGAGCCGATGGCTCCGCGGTGCTCCAGGTTGCGCAGGGCCTCGAGGGCCAACGCGATGATGTCATGCCCGGCTTCGCCGCGCAGGGTCGCGACCATGGCGAGGCCGCAGGCGTCCTTCTCGAACGCCGGGTTGTACATGCCCTGCTTCGGGGGGTATGCGCCGGAGGCGCCGTAAGGGGGCTGGAAGTACACCAGTTACCGTCCTCAGATCTTCGAGTGAAACCCGGGGACGACGTCGGCCCGCTCGTTCAGTGCAATGGTTCTCCCGCTACGAGGCGGCGTTATCGAGAGCCGCCCTCGCTCGTGGGAGCAGTGCTTGTGGCGGTGGCTCCTGCGGTGACTTCTTCGGCCGGAGGCTCGCTCACGTCTACGAAGTCAGAGGTATTGTCCTGCGATTGTACAACAGCGTCCGGGTCGGTCCGTTCGCGGCCGGGCTGGTACGGTGACGGCTCCAGTCCGGGGTGACGACGCGTCTGCACGATGAGGATCGCGACACCGATGAGCACGCCGATGATGGCCGCGAGGACGTTGCTGCGCAGGCCCAGGATGATCTCGCTCGGATCGATGCGGATCGACTCCCAGAGGATGCGACCGGCGCTGTACCAGATCAGGTAGATCGCGAAGAGGCGACCCCACTGGAAGAAGAGCTTGCGACCGAGCCACAGCAGGACGATGACGCCGAGACCGTTCCAGATCACCTCGTACAGGAAGGTGGGATGGAACAGCGTGCCCTCGGGAAGTCCAGGGGGGAAGGCCGAGTTGGTGGACGGGATCTCCAGACCCCAGGGCAGATCGGTGGGAAGCCCGAAGAGTTCGTTGTTGAACCAGTTGCCGAAGCGACCCATGGCCTGTGCCAGCAGCAGACCGGGTGCCAGCGCGTCGGCGAACGTCCAGAAGCGGATGCCTGTCCAGCGGCACCCGAGGTACGCACCGATGGCACCGCCGATGAGCGCGCCGAAGATCGCGATGCCGCCCTCCCAGATGGCCCAGACGGAGCCTGGCTGGAACGGGTTCCAGGTGTTGATACCCTCGCCGAAGTAGTCGTTCGGGTGGGTGAGCACGTGGAAGATGCGCGCGCCGATGATCGCCAGCGGCACTGCGAGGATCGAGATGTCGATCACGACCCACGGCTCCGCTCCACGCTTGGTGAGGCGGTGGTTGGTCAGGAACGTCGCGGCGATGATGCCGGCGATGATGCACAGCGCGTAGAAGTGGATCCGGATCGGCCCGAGGTCGAAATACGAGACCGTGGGGCTCGGGATGCTGGCGAGCACGTTCGTGAAGGTGCTGTGGAGCGCGAGTGACATGAGTGCGATTCTAGTTCTCGTGATCGGGGCGTGCCGACGAGGTGCCGGAGGCCAGGTTTCGGGTGACTTCTGCGAGGGCCGGTACTCCGCCGTCACGCAGAGCGCGGACGAGCGCTGTGCCGACGATGGCGCCGTCGGCGTACTCGGAGACTCCGGCGATCTGCTCGGCGGTGGAGATGCCGATTCCGACGCAGGCGCGGTGAGCTCCGTGCGCCCGCAGGCGTCCGACGAGGGTGCGGGCAGCGCGGTCGAGTTCGGCGCGCTCCCCCGTGATGCCCATCGTCGAGACCGTGTACACGAACCCCGTGGAGGACTTCACCACCAGGTCGAGTCGTTCATCGGAGGAGGTCGGCGCCGCCAGGAACACCCGGTCGAGGCCGGTCCGCTCGCTGGCTGCGATCCACTCCCCTGCCGCGTCCGGCGTGATGTCCGGCGTGATGAGCCCAGCACCGCCCGCGGCGAGCAGGTCATCCGCGTAGCGATCGATGCCGTACTGCAGAACAGGGTTCCAGTAGGTCATCACGAGCACGGGGACATCGGTGGCCGCCGTGATGGCGCGGATCGCCGTGAAGAGGTCGGCCATCCGGAAACCCGCAGCCAGAGCCTTGGTGGTCGCCTCCTGGATGATCGCGCCGTCCATCACCGGGTCGCTGTACGGCGGTCCCAGCTCGATGATGTCGACGCCGTTCTCGGCCAGGGCGATGGCTGCCTGGATGCTCGTCTCGAGATCGGGGAAGCCGACGGGCAGGTACCCGACGAAGGCGCTGCGGCCGGCGTCCTGCGCACGCTGGATGGCTTGTTCGACGCGGCTCACAGCTGCGGTTCCCCCTTCGCGATGCGTCCTTCCTCTTCGCTCTCCTGCTCGACGTCGTGGGCCAGAGCGGCCTCGTCGTAGAGCTGGAAGTAGCGGGCCGCGGTGTCCATGTCCTTGTCGCCGCGACCGGACAGGCAGACGGCGATCAAGCCGTCGGGGCCGAGCTCGCGACCGATGCGCAGGGCCCCGGCGAGGGCGTGTGCCGATTCGATGGCGGGGATGATCCCTTCGGTCCGGCTGAGCAGACGCAACGCCTGCATCGCCTCGTCGTCGGTCGCCGGGATGTACTCGGCGCGACCGATGTCGGCGAGCCAGGAGTGCTCGGGGCCGACACCGGGGTAGTCGAGACCGGCCGAGATGGAGTGGGACTCGATCGTCTGGCCGTCGGCATCCTGGAGGACGTAGGTCTTCGCACCGTGGAGCACGCCAGGGCGGCCGCGCTCGATCGATGCCGCGTGCTTCTCGGTGTCGACGCCGTCGCCGGCGGCCTCGACCCCGTAGAGTCGGACACCCTCGTCGTCGAGGAACGCGTCGAACATGCCGATCGCATTGGAGCCGCCGCCGACGCACGCCATGACCGCATCGGGAAGCCGTCCCACTTCGTCGAGCAGCTGCGCGCGGGCCTCTTCGCCGATGATCTTCTGGAAGTCGCGGACCATCGCCGGGAACGGGTGCGGACCCGCCGCCGTGCCGAAGATGTAGTTGGTGGTCTCCACCGAAGCGACCCAGTCGCGATAGGCGTCGTTGATCGCGTCCTTGAGCGTGCGCGAGCCGGAGGTCACCGGGACCACCTCGGCGCCGAGGAGGCGCATGCGAGCCACGTTGAGCGCCTGCCGTTCGGTGTCGACCTCGCCCATGTAGATGGTGCAGTCCAGACCGAACAGCGCTGCCGCCGTCGCCGTCGCCACGCCGTGCTGTCCGGCACCGGTCTCCGCGATCACGCGGGTCTTGCCGAGGCGCTTGGTGAGCAGAGCCTGGCCGAGCACGTTGTTGATCTTGTGGGACCCGGTGTGGTTGAGGTCTTCGCGCTTGAGGAAGATGCGCGCACCGCCGGCATGTTCGGCGAATCTCGGGACCTCAGTGATCGCGGAGGGGCGCCCGGCATAGGAGCTGAGCAGATGCGCGAGCTCGTCGCGGAACGACGGGTCGACGATCGCGGCCTCGTAGGCCACCGTGAGCTCATCGATCGCCGCGATGAGCGACTCGGGCATGTACCGCCCGCCGAACTCGCCGAAGAAGGGGCCGTGCTGGTCGCGCAGGCTCATCATGCCTCCAGGAAACTCTTGAGGGTGGCGACGGGGTCGCCGGTCACGAGCGCCTCGCCGATCAGCACGACGTCGGCGCCCGCGGAACGGTAGTGCACGACGTCAGCCGGAGTGAGCACCGCCGACTCCGCGATCTTGACGGCCGTGTCGGGGATGCGCTCGACCAGGCGCCCGAACAGGTCACGATCGAGTTCGAGGGTCTTCAGGTCCCGCGCGTTGACGCCGATCAGGGGGGCGCCGAGGTCGACCGCGGCTTCGAGCTCATCAGCGGAATGCGTCTCGACGAGCGGCGTCATGCCCAGCTCGCCGATGAAGCCGAAAAGATCACGCAGCACGTCGGGCTCGAGGCCGGCGACGATGAGCAGGACGAGATCGGCGCCGGCTGCACGCGCCTCGAGCACCTGGTAGCGGGACGCGATGAAGTCCTTGCGCAGCACGGGGAGCGAGACCCGCGCCGTGACCGCCTCGAGGTCGGCGAGGCTGCCACCGAAACGACGCTCCTCCGTGAGCACGCTGATCGCGGACGCACCGCCCGTCTCATATAGCGATGCCTGAAGAGCCGGGTCGGGGATGTCGGCGAGTGCGCCTCTCGAGGGACTCGCACGCTTGACCTCGGCGATGATCTTCACGCGATCCGCAGGGGCGAGGAACGAGAGTGCGTCCTTCGCTGCGGGACGGGCGAGAGCGTCTCGCTCGAGGGCGGCCAGCGGTCGCGACAGGGCGCGACGCTCGGCGTCTGCGACAGCGCCGGCCGTCAGGTCGGCGAGCACCATTAGTGCGCCTTCGGAGCGTACTTCGGACCCTTCACGCCGTAACCGGCCTTTGCCAGCGCCCAGCCGACGATCGCGCCGATCGGGACGAGGGCCACCGAGGCGATGACGAGGACGGGCTGCTCGAAGCAGAACGCGACCGTGGCGGCGGCGAAGCCGACCAGCATGATGACCACAGCGGTCCAAGCGGCAGGCGAGTGTCCGTGGCCGGGATCGGCGATCGGGTTGGTCATGTTCTCCTCCGGGGGACGACGTGCGGTTCGGATTCAGTCTATCGGGGTCAGCGTGTCGGATCGGTTCCCCGGGACAGCTCGTCCCAGGAATCGACGGCATCGACGGGCCCGTCGTGCGGGACATCGACGCGGTCGGTGCGGTATCGGCGTCCACCGGCCTTCCACCCGCGCCACGTCGTGAGGACCACGACCGAGGCCGCCAGCAGGATCGCCCAGCCCACGAGCGCGATGTACGGCCAGGCCGAAGGCACGATGCTCGCGACCACCTCATGGACCGCCATGCCTCCCGCCAATCCGGTCACCTCGGTCACGGTGGCCCCGACGGCGTCGAAGGGTTCGGAGAGCAGCAGCTGGAGAGTCGACCAACCGAGGAACACGGCTGTCGCCGCCGCGAGCACGCCGAACACGAGGCGCACCGGCTTGCCCGCGATCGACAGCGCGGCGCCGAGAGCGAGCACAGCCAGGCTGAGCGGGGCGAGAAGCACCAGGGCGGACGCCCCGGGGACCAGGATCGCCTCGCCCGCGTCGGCGCGCTCCACGGTCAGCCAGGTCTGAGTCGACGAGATGATGCCGATCGCCCCGGCGAGAAGGAAGCCGGAGACGGACAGCGCGCGACCGCGTTTCGCGAGGCTCATGACCGATCCGTTCCGGTGACGGCCTCGAGGTCGTTCGTGTCGAAGCAGGTGCGCGTGCCAGTGTGGCAGGCGGGGCCGGTCTGGGCCACGAGGAGCAGGATCGCATCGCCGTCGCAGTCCAGACGCGCCTCGTGCACGACCTGGATGTGTCCGGACGTGTCGCCCTTGCGCCAGTACTCCCGGCGGGACCGGGACCAGTAGGTCGCCCGTCCGGAGGTCAGGGTGCGTCGCAGCGCCTCGGCGTCGACCCAGGCGAGCATCAGCACCTCGCGCGTGTCCCACTGCTGCACGATGACCGGCGCGAGCCCGTCGGCGTTGAAGGCGACCTGCGCGATGCGCTCGTCGACGGATGTCGTCTGTGCTTCCGCGTCGCTCATCGGACGAGAACCCCCTCCGCGCGAAGCGCGTCCTTGACGTCGCCGACCGTGAGCGCGCCGGTGTGGAACACGCTGGCCGCGAGCACGGCGTCGGCACCGGCTTTGATGGCGGGCGCGAAGTCCGATGCCTTTCCGGCACCGCCCGACGCGA
>NZ_QOAY01000306.1:221114-226065 GCF_003314775.1 Microbacterium sp. H6
GGGCACGGACGCCGCCTCCCGCATCAGGCGCACGAGCTCCAGGTCGAAGCCGTCTCTGGTGCCGTCCGCATCGATCGAGTTCACGAGCAGCTCGCCCGCTCCACGCTCCGCCGCCTCCCGCGCCCAGTCGAGGGCGTCGAGAGTGGTCTGCGTGCGGCCGCCGTGCGTGGTGACGACGAAGCCCGAGTGGGTCGTGGGCGCGCGCTTCACGTCGAGCGAGAGCACGAGCACCTGCGCACCGAAGCGGTCGGCGATCTCGCCGATGAGCTCCGGGCGCGCGATGGCCGCCGAGTTCACGCCGACCTTGTCCGCGCCGACCGAAAGCAGGCGCGCCACGTCGTCGACGCTGCGCACTCCCCCGCCGACGGTGAGCGGCACGAACACCTGCTCCGCCGTCCGCTGCACGACGTCATACGTCGTGGCGCGGGCGTCGACCGTCGCGGTGACATCGAGGAAAGTGATCTCGTCTGCACCCTGCGCCGCGTAGTGCCTGGCGAGCTCGACGGGGTCGCCCATGTCGCGCAGGTTCTCGAAGTTCACGCCCTTGACGACGCGCCCATCGGCGACGTCGAGACACGGGATGACACGGCTCGCGAGCGTCATCAGAGCCTCGCGTTGTGGATCGCGGTGACGAGGATGGCCCGTGCACCCAGCGCGTAGAGAGCGTCCATCACGGGGTTGACCCGGGAACGAGCCACCATGACGCGCACGGCCACCCACTCGGGGTCACGCAGCGGCGAGACCGTCGGCGACTCCACGCCCCCGGCGATCTTCACGGCGTCATCGAGGAGGGCGACCGGAAGGTCGTAATCGATCATGACGAAGCGTCGAGCGACCATCACACCGCGCAGGCGGCGAAGCAGCGTGTCCGCGCCCTCGGCGTCGACGGGTCCGGCGATGAGCACCGCCTCCGACTCCAGAATCACGGGGCCGAACACCTCGAGCCCGGCCTGACGCAGCGTCGTACCGGTCTCGACGACATCGGCGACGGCGTCGGCGACACCGAGGCGGACCGCGGACTCCACGGCGCCGTCGAGGGGCACCAGGTCGACGGCGATGTCACGCTCGTCGAGGAACGCGTCGACGAGGCCGGGGTACGACGTCGCGATGCGGAGCCCGTCGAGCTCGCTCACATCGGTGTAGCGTCCGGTCGGCGCGGCGAAGCGGAACGTCGAGCCGGCGAAGCCGAGAGCTTCGATCTCGCGCGCACCGGGCATGCGTGCATCGAGCAGCAGGTCACGACCGGTGATGCCGACGTCGATCGCGCCGGAGCCGACATACGTGGCAATGTCCTTGGGCCGGAGGAAGAAGAACTCGACGTCGTTGTCGGCGTCGATGACGTGCAGGGTCTTGGGGTCTCGACGGCCGGCGTAGCCCGCCTCGGCGAGCATGTCGGCGGCGGTCTCGGAGAGCGAGCCCTTGTTGGGAACAGCGATGCGCAGCATGGATGGCTTTCAGTTCGAGGGGATCGGAACGGAGCGCATCACAGATGTCGATAGACGTCCTGCAGGCTGAGCCCCTTCGCGAGCATCATCACCTGGACGTGGTACAGCAGCTGGGAGATCTCCTCGGCGGCGGCCTCGTCGGACTCGTACTCCGACGCCATCCACACCTCGGCGGCCTCTTCCACGATCTTCTTGCCGATCGTGTGCACGCCGCCGTCGAGCTCGGCGACGGTGCCCGATCCGGCAGGGCGGGTCTCGGCCTTGACGCTGAGCTCGGCGAACAGCTCGTCGAAAGTCTTCACGCTTCCAGGCTAGCGGCTCGGGCGAGGTCTCTCAGCCGGGTGACGGCCGCCTCGATGTCGTCAGCCCCGTACACGGCCGAGCCCGCGACGAATGTATCGGCGCCCGCGGAGGACGCGATCTCGATCGTGCGGTCCGAGATGCCGCCGTCGACCTGGAGCCAGACACGGGAGCCGCGCCGACGGGCTTCTTCCGCGAGAGCGCGCAGCTTCGGCATCGTCTCCGGCATGAAGCTCTGCCCGCCGAAGCCGGGCTCCACGGTCATCACGAGGATCTGGTCGAACTCGTCGAGGACCTCGAAGAGCGATTCGACAGGTGTCGCCGGCTTCACCGCGACCCCGGCTCGAGAACCGATGTCACGAAGACGACGGGCGAGAGCGACGGGCTCATCGGCGGCCTCGAGGTGGAAAGTCACGCTCGCGGCGCCGATCTCGGCATACTCGGGCGCCCACCGCTCGGGGTCCGTGATCATCAGGTGCACGTCGAGCGGGATCGGGCTGGTGGCCTGGATGCGCTCCACCATCTGCGGCCCGAACGTCAGGTTGGGCACGAAGTGGTTGTCCATCACGTCGACGTGCGCGAAGTCGGCGGTCGCGATCTTTGCGAGATCCGCCTGCATGTTCACGAAGTCGGCGGCGAGGATACTCGGGTTGATGCGCGGGGCGCGAGGGAGTTCCACAGTCCTAGTCTTCCTTCCCGGATGAGGTGTCGTCGATCGATGAGCGCTGCAGGAGCGCGAGGAACATCGCATCCGTCCCGTGACGGTGCGGCCAGAGCTGTGCGCTGCCGGAACCGACCCTGCCGTCGTCCGCGAGATCGATCGGGGCCATGGCGACATCCGCGATGACGGCCCGCGCATCGAGCTCGCGCACATCTGCACGGTCGCGGAGCACCTCCTTCACCACGCCCGTGGTCTCCGCGAGATGAGGAGAGCACGTGACATACGCGACGATGCCGCCAGGGGCGAGGGCATCGAGCGCGGCAGAGAGCAGCTCGACCTGGAGCGGCACGAGCTCGGCGACGTCGGCCGGGGACTTCCGCCACCTCGCTTCAGGGCGCCGCCGCAGCGCCCCCAGACCCGTGCAGGGGGCATCGACGAGGATGCGGTCGAACTCCCCCGGCCGGGATGCGGCCAGAGTCCGCCCGTCCTGCTCGTGCACCTCGATCTCACCGGGGACGGCCCGCAGTGCCTTGCGCACCAATCGGGCCCTCACCGGGACGACCTCGTTCGCCTCCAGAGTGACGTCATGCTCACGGGCGACAGCAGCGAGGAGCGCCGTCTTGCCACCTGGCCCCGCGCACAGGTCGAGCCAGCGCTCACCGGCGGTGATGGGCGCGGCGCCGGCCAAGGCCAGTGCCACGAGCTGGGATCCCTCGTCCTGCACGCGCACGGTCCCACCGGACGCCTCGACGGCATGCCGGGGGTCGCCGCCGGCCGAGGCGAAGGCCGTGGGCGCGTACGGCAGACGAGGCTCCCCCGGCTCGGCGAGCCCGGGGAGCGCGACGAGCGTGACATCGGGTGAGGCGTTGTCGGCCTCGAGAAGCGCCTCCAGCTCCTCGCCACGCCCCTCGGCGATCAGAGCACGACGCAGAGCGCGGATCACCCACACCGGGTGCGCGGAACGCAGGGCGAGTCGTTCGTCGTCGGAGCGTGCGCTGCTCTCGATGCGTTCCTGCCACTCGTCGCCTGATTCCCGGGCGATGCGACGGAGCACGGCGTTCGCGAAGCTCGATGCTCCACGCCCTGACTCCGTCGCGACCAGGTTCACCGACTCGTTCACCGCGGCGTGCGAAGCCACCCGCGTCGCCAGCAGCTGATGCACGGCGAGGCGCAGAGCGTCGAGGACGGCGGGATCGATGCTGTCGGGAGAACGATCCGCCGCCGCGGCGATGATCGCGTCGTAGGTGCCGAGCCGGCGCAGCGTGCCGTACGTCAGCTCGGTCGCGAGAGCAGCGTCCTGGGGGCTGAGTTGCGCTTCGGCGATCGCGGAGGGCAGCACGAGGTTCGCATAGGCATCGGTCTCGGAGACCGCACGCAGCACGCCGTACGCGACTCGTCTCGCGGGCTGCACGGTGCGGGCGGGACCGCGCTGCCCCCCGCGATGCACGTCTCCCGATCGCTGCGCGCCACGCGGACCGGCGTTCTTCGGTGCCGTCCTACGGTTCCGTCGTTCATCGCTCATGAGCCGGCCACCAGTTCGTCGCCTCCACGCAGACCGCGCCACCAGTCGACAGCGTTCATCGCGCCCTTGCCTGCCGGCTGGACCCTGGTCACCGCGAGTGCACCGGTGCCGGTGCCGATGTGGAGAGCCGTCTTGGTGCCGCGGAGCCGCCCCGGCGCGAGGGGATCGGCATCCGGGGCCGGCGTGGCTTCGAGCACCTTGAGGGGTTGACCTGCGACCGTGGTGTGCGCACCCGGTTCCGGGGTCACACCGCGGAAATGAGCGAACACGGTGTCGAGCGGCCGACTCCAATCGAGCAATCCGTCCGCGAGCGTGAGCTTGGCCGCGAAGGTGGGCTCTCCCTGCTGCGGTATCGACGACGCCGTACCCTCGGCGATCGCAGAGACCACCTCGGCGAGGAGCTGCGCGCCGTCGGCGGCGAGGAGCTCGAGTGCCTCCCCTGCGGTGGTCGTAGGGGGAATATCGACCTCACGCATGGCGAAGACATCGCCGGCATCGAGTTCCGCGACCAGCTGGAAGACGCTCGCGCCGAGCACCTGATCCCCGGCGATCAGCGCGCGTTGGACAGGGGCGGCTCCGCGCCAGGCCGGCAGCAGCGAGAAGTGCAGGTTGATCCACCCCGCACGGGGCGCGGACAGCAGAGGCTCGCGCACGAGCCCGCCGTACGCCACGATCACCCCGAGATCCGCCTCGAGCGCGGAGATCTCCACTGTCGCCGCGTCGTCCAGGCGCGCCGTCTTGATCACGGGGAGACCCAGTCCGACCGCCGATTGCGCCACCGGAGACGGGGTCAGGGTGCGACGACGCCCCAGCGGGGCGTCGGGACGTGTGATGACCGCAGCGATGTCGTGGGACTCCGCGAGTCGCTGGAGGCTGGGGACGGCGGCGGCCGGTGTGCCGGCGAAGACGAGGCGCATGAATGTTCTCCGGAAGGGTCAGAGCTCTGGTTCGAGGATATCGAGGCGGACGGAGAGGGTGCTCTTGGTGGCGCGCCCCTTTCGGCGACGACCGCTCACGGCTTCG
>NZ_QOAY01000180.1:0-1746 GCF_003314775.1 Microbacterium sp. H6
CGCATGGTCTGTCCTTTCTGTGATGCGGCAGGGAGCCGGTCCGGCCCTGGCGGCTAACGCCATGGCCCCGCTCCCGGCGGCAGCGGGGTGTTAGAGGTGTGTTAGAGGGGGAGCACGGTGGCTCCGATGAGGTTCTGGATGCTGGAGGTGAGGAGTGTCCAGGCTCCGCTGATCATCGCGATGCCGGTGGCGATCATGAGGACCCCGCCGGTGATGTTGATGGTGCGGATGTGGCGGCGCAGGAACGTGATGCTTCCGGTGGCCCAGTTCAGGCCGGCGGCGGCGGCGATGAAGGGCAACCCCAGGCCCAGGCAGTAGGTGACGGCGAGGAGGGCGCCGCGGGCGGGGTTGCCGGTGGTGAGGCTGAGGGCGGAGATCGCGGCGAGGGTGGGGCCCAGGCACGGGGTCCAGCCGAGCCCGAACGCGATGCCGAGCAGGGGAGCTCCGGCCAGCCCGCTGGGTGGGTGGATGGCGGGTTTCGCGGTGCGTTGGAAGAGCCGGAACACGCCGAGGAACACGAGCCCCATCAGCAGGACCACGATCCCGAGGATGCGGGTGAGGAGATCTTGCCAGCGGATGAGCCAGGCCCCCAGGGCGCCGAACGCGGCCCCGTAGCCGATGAACAGGACGGAGAAGCCGAGGGTGAACAGTCCGGTCCCGGCCAGCGCCCGCCACCGGGAGACCCCCGCGGTGGTGGTGGTGCCGGTGAGGTAGCCGAGGTAGCCGGGCACGAGGGGGAGCACGCAGGGGGAGGCGAAGGACACCAGCCCGGCGAGGAGGGCTAGGGGGAGGGCGGCCCAGATGCTGCCGGCGGTGATGATCTCCCCCATCAGGGGCTCGTCTCGGCGAGGACGGTGTCGATGAGGGCGGCGAGGGTGGTGCGGGTAGGCAGTTGCCCGATGATGCGGGCGGCCATCCGGCCGGTGCGGTCCAGGACGATTGTGGTGGGCACGGCGCCGGGGGCGGCTTTCCCGGCGAACGCGGCTTGCACCGTGCCGGTGGTGGCGTCCAGGATCGACGGGTAGGTGATGCCGAACTGGTTCTCGAACGCGGCGGCGGTGTCGGCGCTGTCGCGCACGTTGACGCCGATGAACACGACACCGTCGGGCTGGTAGGTCTGGGCGAGGGCTTCCAGGTCGGGCGCTTCGGCACGGCAGGGCGGGCAGGCGGCGTACCAGAAGTTCACCACAACGACCGAACCCGCCCACGCGGTGGAATCCGCCTGCTCCCCGGTGTCGGTGGTGCCGGTGAAGGTGACCGGGTCGTCGCGCTGGTCGGCGGGGATCTCCCGCACGGTCTCGTCCGCGGACAGATACCCCGGGGACGGGGAGGAGGACAACAGGCCGGGCGTCTGGGCGGTGCACCCGGCCAGAAGCAGGACGAGCGCGCCGAACACGGCGACCGCGGCGGCGGTGACGGCGCGGCGGGGTGGGCGTGTCAGGGTGGTGGGGGTGCGCATGCGGGATCACTCCGGTCGGTCAGGTGTTCGTGCTCTTGCTGGTGGGGCGGCGGCGGCCGGCGAGGATGGCGCCGGTGATCAGCAGCAGCGCCCCGGTCGGGTACCCGGCGACCAGGTCGAGCCAGCCGGAGGGCTGGCCGGGGCCGAACACTTCCAGGTGCGCGAGCCAGTGGATGATCGCGACGATCGCGCCGGCGGCCATCAGGGCCTGGCCGACCCGGACGAGCAGGCGGTGTCGCCGCCAGGCGCGTTGCGGGTCCTCAGCTGGGGCGGGGCGGGGGGGGGGG
>NZ_QOAY01000180.1:1855-2629 GCF_003314775.1 Microbacterium sp. H6
TTGACGACGCCGAAGTTGAACAGCACGGCGGCGAAGCCGACGATGCACAGCCAGGCGGCGCGGGTGCCGGCCCAGCCGCGGGTGGCGGTGGCGTGCAGGTATCCGGCGTAGAGCACCCAGATGATGAACGTCCACACCTCTTTCACGTCCCACCCCCAGAACCTGCCCCAGGCGCGGCCGGCCCAGATCGCCCCGGCGATCAGGGTGAAGGTCCACAGGATGAACCCGACGATCGTCAGCCGGTATGCGAGTCGGTCCAGATCCTCCGGCCCGGGCAGACTGTCCCGCAGCCGGGTGAGCCGGGAGGGGAGGCCGCGGCGGCGGGTGGTGAGCAGGTAGGTGAGGGAGACGAGGAACGCGAGCCCGAAGAACGCGGTCGCCAGCAGCGCGACCAGCACGTGGATGACCAGCCACCCGGACTGCAGGGCGGGCATCAGGGGGACGACGGGGACGTAGAAGCTGACCGTCGCGACGCCGAGCAGCAGCACGGTCAGCCCGAGCACGGCGCTGCCCAGGTACGCCAGCCGCACCCGCAGCGACACGGCCAGGAAGGTGGCGATGATCAGGGCGGTGCCGGTGAGGGAGAACTCGAACATGTTCGCCCACGGCACCCGGTCCGCGGCGACCCCGCGCAGCACCACCCCGGCAAGATGGAACACCCAGCCCAGCACGGTCAACACGAACCCGACCCGCGCCGCCTTCCCCGCCCCCCGTCCGCCCCCCGGGGCAGCGGCGGCACCGGGTGCGGTGTCGGGGGCGGGGGCGGTGGGTGTG
>NZ_QOAY01000098.1:0-428 GCF_003314775.1 Microbacterium sp. H6
CAGCGTCCGACGCACCGGCCCAGGCTGCACACCCCGTGACGGCACCGATCCCCGTGATCGGCTCCCAGCCCGTCGCGCGCACCACCGCCAAGCCCGCCGCGGCCGCCCCCATCCCCGCCCAGGCCCCGAAGCCCGCCGCGAAGTCGGAGTCCAAGGAGGCTCCCGCTCCCGCAGAAGAGGACAAGGTCACACCGCTGCGCGGTCTGCCGAAGACCCTCGCGGCGAACATGGACGAGTCGCTCACCGTGCCGACCGCCACGAGCGTGCGCACCGTGCCCGCGAAGCTGATGATCGACAACCGCATCGTCATCAACAACCACATGGCTCGCACCCGCGGCGGCAAGGTCAGCTTCACGCACCTCATCGGCTGGGCGCTCATCCGCACCCTCGACGAGTTCCGCAGCCAGAACGTGTTCTACGCAGAGGTC
>NZ_QOAY01000098.1:454-12888 GCF_003314775.1 Microbacterium sp. H6
CAAGCCCTCGGTGGTCGCACCGGCGCACGTCAACCTGGGCATCGCGATCGACCTGCCCAAGCCCGACGGCACGCGCGCCCTCATGGTGCCCAGCATCAAGCGCGCCGACACCCTGACCTTCACCGAGTACCTCTCCGCTTACGAAGACCTGGTCACGCGTGCACGAGGCAACAAGCTGACCGCCGCCGACTTCCAGGGCACCACGGTGTCGCTCACCAACCCCGGCGGAATCGGAACCGTGCACTCGGTGCCGCGTCTCATGAAGGGCCAGGGCTGCATCATCGGCGCCGGCGCCCTCGAGTACCCGGCCGAGTTCCAGGGCGCGAGCGAGAAGACGCTCAACGAGCTGGCGATCGGCAAGACGATCACGCTCACGAGCACCTACGACCACCGTGTCATCCAGGGAGCCGGCTCCGGCGAGTTCCTGAAGAAGGTGCACGAGCTGCTCATCGGCCAGCGCGGCTTCTACGACGACATCTTCGCGGCGCTCCGCATCCCCTACGCACCGATCCGGTGGAACCCCGACATCGCGGTCGATCTCGCCGAGCGCGTCGACAAGCAGTCCCGCGTGCAGGAGCTCATCAACTCGTTCCGTGTGCGCGGTCACCTGATGGCCGACATCGACCCGCTCGAGTACGTGCAGCGTTCGCACCCGGACCTGGAGATCGAGAGCCACGGCCTCACCTTCTGGGACCTCGACCGCGAGTTCGTCACCGGCGGTTTCGGCGGACGACGCATCGCGAAGCTCCGCGACATCCTCGGCGTGCTGCGCGACTCGTACTGCCGCACGCTCGGCATCGAGTACATGCACATCCAGGACCCGGAGCAGCGCCGCTGGTTCCAGGAGAAGGTCGAGGTCAAGTACCAGAAGCCCGGCCACGACGAGCAGCTGCGGGTCCTCCGCAAGCTCAACGAGGCCGAGGCGTTCGAGACCTTCCTGCAGACCAAGTTCGTCGGCCAGAAGCGCTTCTCCCTCGAGGGCGGCGAGTCGCTGATCCCGCTGCTCGACGAGATCCTGCAGGGCGCGGCCACGGCAGGCCTCGAAGGGGCTGCGATCGGCATGGCCCACCGCGGCCGCCTGAACGTGCTCACCAACATCGCCGGAAAGACCTATGGTCAGGTCTTCCGTGAGTTCGAGGGCACGCAGACGCCGGGCAACCAGCGCGGATCCGGTGACGTGAAGTACCACCTCGGGACCGAGGGCACCTTCGTCGCCGATGACAAGTCGGAGCTCCCCGTCTACCTAGCCGCCAACCCCTCGCACCTCGAGACGGTCGACGGCGTGCTGGAGGGCATCGTCCGCGCCAAGCAGGACCGCAAGCCCATCGGCACGTTCGCGTGGCTGCCCATCCTCGTGCACGGCGACGCCGCGTTCGCCGGGCAGGGTGTCGTGGTCGAGACCCTGCAGATGTCGCAGCTGCGCGGCTACCGCACGGGTGGCACGATCCACGTGGTGGTGAACAACCAGGTCGGTTTCACCACCACCCCGAACGACGGCCGCACCTCGATCTACTCGACCGACGTGGCCAAGACCATCCAGGCCCCGGTCTTCCACGTGAACGGCGACGACCCGGAGGCGGTCATCCACGTCGCGCAGCTCGCCTTCGAGTACCGCGAGCGCTTCCACCGCGATGTCGTGATCGACCTGGTCTGCTACCGCCGACGCGGCCACAACGAGGGAGACGACCCCTCGATGACGCAGCCGCTGATGACCGACCTCATCCAGGCGAAGCGCTCCGTCCGGCGGCTGTACACCGAGTCGCTCGTCGGCCGAGGTGACATCACCGAGCAGGAGTACGACGAGGCCAAGGCCGACTTCCAGAACCGACTGGAGATCGCCTTCGCCGAGACGCACGCGGCCGAGACCGGTGCCCTCCCCGTCGCGCCGGAGACGCCGCCCGTCGAGGACCAGGTCGGCGCACCGGAGGTCACCGGCGTGCCGAGCGAGGTCATCCAGATGATCGGCGATGCCTTCGTGAACAAGCCAGAGGGCTTCACGGTGCACCCGAAGATCCAGCAGCTGCTCGAGAAGCGCCTCGACATGAGCCGCAACGGCGCCATCGACTGGGGCTTCGGCGAGCTGCTCGCCTTCGGCTCGCTCCTCGTGGAGGGCACCCCGGTTCGTCTGGCCGGGCAGGATGCGCGGCGCGGCACGTTCGTGCAGCGGCACGCGACCCTGCACGACCGCGCGAACGGTCAGGAATGGCTGCCCCTGTCGAACCTCTCCGACGCCCAGGGACGCTTCTTCGTCTACGACTCGCTGCTGAGCGAGTACGCGGCTCTCGGCTTCGAGTACGGCTACTCGGTCGAGGCCCCCGAAGCGCTCGTGCTCTGGGAGGCGCAGTTCGGCGACTTCGTCAACGGCGCTCAGTCCGTCATCGACGAGTACATCTCGGCGGCCGAGCAGAAGTGGGGGCAGCAGTCCAGTGTGACCCTGCTCCTCCCCCACGGCTACGAGGGTCAGGGACCGGATCACTCCTCTGCGCGCATCGAGCGGTTCCTGCAGATGTGCGCGCAGGACAACATGATCGTTTCGCGCCCGTCGACTCCGGCCTCGTACTTCCACCTGCTGCGTCGCCAGGCCTATGCCCGTCCGCGCAAGCCGTTGATCGTGTTCACCCCGAAGGCCATGCTGCGTCTGCGTGGAGCGACCAGCCCGGTCGAGGCCTTCACCCAGGGCCGGTTCGAACCTGTGCTCGACGACGACCGCGGTCTCGACCGCGCCGCCGTCAAGCGCGTGCTGGTGCACTCGGGCAAGGTGCACTGGGACCTGCGGGCCGAGCTCGAGAAGAACCCGAACCCCGCGGTGGCGCTGGTCCGGCTCGAGCAGCTGTACCCGACTCCGATCGACGGCCTCAAGGCCATCACCGATTCCTACCCGAACGCCGAGCTGGTGTGGGTGCAGGAGGAGCCGGAGAACCAGGGCGCATGGCCCTTCCTCGCGCTCGCTTTCGCCGACGTGCCGGGAGACCGTTCGTTCCGTCCGGTCTCGCGCCCGGCTTCGGCCTCGCCGGCGACGGGATCCTCGAAGGTCCACGCGGCAGAGCAGGCTGCGCTGATCCAGGCAGCCGTCACACTCGGCTGATCGTCTGCACGAAAGGGGCGCCGCGACTCAGGTCGCGGCGCCCCTTCTCGTGCCGACTCAATACCAGATGTCGAGAGACGGCGCGGGGAAGGTGATGAAGGCTCGGTCGAGGGCCTCGACCGCAGCGGCATCGGCGGCGATGCGGCCGGCACCGTGCAGCGTCGCAGCGCGGACCCCTCCCGCATACAGGGCGGAGAGCGCGGAGACATCGAGCGTGACATCGACGTCTGTCGCGGAGTCGGTCACCGGATCGACGGTCGCGACGCCGGAGTCGTCCACGTGCAGGCGCCAGTCGCCGTTCGCGAAGTCGAGGGAGTCTTCCACGCGGATGACGGTGTCGATCGGCGCCGAGTATCGACGGGCGGTCAGCGCGGCAGGGATGTCGAGCACGCGCAGCCAGCCGTGGTCGTGCACCTCCTGCTTCACGCCGCGGGTGTCGTGCACGAGCCATGGCAGCGGGTCGTCGACCGGGCGGAGGTCGGCGACCACCTCGTCGACGAGATCGTGCTGCAGAGCGAAGCGCCAGAGCGCCGTGCGCGCGTCCGTCGTCTCGGCGACCAGCAGGCGCACGTCCATCCGGAACCGGAAGGTGCCGGCGGCCTCACCGACGGTGTAGGCCATGACGCCACGCAGCACGCCGTCTTCGTCCCGATAACGCACCCCACGTGCCTGGTCGCGGTCCGGGGTGGGAGACACGCCCGCGTACCCCTCCCATCGACCTTGCCAGCCCGGGATCTGCCCCGCGGCCCTCCCCCGTGCGCGTTCGTGGACCGTGCCGAGGTCTGCAGCGAGGGTCTCCCGGTCGACGTACTCGAGGGTGCCGAGCGGGGTCGGGCCGCTCCAGCCGGCGCGGCGGGTGTCGACCGTGTGACGCGCGACCGGGATCGCGGAGCCGAAGCCGTAGCGACCGTAGATCGTCGCCTCCGACACCGTGAGGCCCGCGATGGGCACACCGGAGGCTGCCGCAGCGCGAAGCTCTCCTTCGAGAAGCGCCCTGGCTATCCCGCGGCGGCGATGCGTCGCCGACACCGTCACCACGCTGATGGCCCACATGTCGATCTCACGCCCACCGGGAACGGTGAGCGGCGTCACCCAGCCGTTGATGGTCGCGACGGGAAGGTCGGCATCGACGGCGCCCTGCTCGTACACGCCGACGTTCCGCCGTTCGGCGAAGGTCTTGCGCACCTGGGCGATCATCTCGGTGCTCGGCTCAGGCCCGAGGAACCCGCGGTCGACCGCGCGCTCGAATGCCGATGCCTTCGGGTCGTCGCTCAGATCGACGACGCGATAGTCGAGACCGGCTCCGGCCAGTCGTTCCCTCGAGATGGTGTCAGCGGGTACGTCTCTCGCATCGATGGAGGTCATCCACCCACACTACCGACGCCCTCCGACCCGGAGTCAGTGCTGGGCTGCCTGCACTGCCCGCAGCCGGGCGAACACCTGGTCGCGCAGCTCCTCGGGTGCGGTCTCCTTGCAGGCCCGCGCGATCACATCGGTGAGGGTGGTGGCGACGAGAGCCTCATCCCGACAGGACGGGCAGTTCTCCAGATGCTCGCGGATCTCGGTGTGCTCGGTCTTGCACACCTCGTTGCGGAGATACTCCTCCAGATCCTGACGGGCTTTGTCGCAGCCGCAGTCACTCATTTCTTGCTCCTCGTCTCGGCCGCGGCGATGCCCCGCTCAGCGGCGTAATCTGCCAGCAGCTCCCGCAGCATCCGCCTGCCACGGTGCAGACGGCTCATGACGGTGCCGATGGGGGTCTTCATGATGTCGGCGATCTCCTGATACGCGAAACCCTCGACATCCGCGAGATAGACCGCGAGACGGAAGTCCTCCGGCACGGCCTGCAGCGCGTCCTTGACGACGGAGGCGGGCATCCGGTCGATGGCCTCCGCCTCGGCCGACCGGCTGTGCGACGCCGTCGTCGACTCCGCTCCGCCCAGCTGCCAGTCTTCGAGCTCGTCGATCGTGCCCTGGAACGGCTCCCGCTGACGCTTGCGGTAGATGTTGATGTAGGTGTTCGTGAGGATCCGGTAGAGCCACGCCTTGAGGTTCGTACCCTGCGAGAACGTCGCCCAGGACCCATAGGCCTTGACGAAGGTCTCCTGCACGAGGTCTGCGGCGTCGGCGGGATTGCGCGTCATACGCATCGCGGCGGCGTAGAGCTGGTCCATGAACGGGAGCGCCTGCTCTTCGAACTCGCGCCGAGGGTCGCCGACGGTGTCTGCGGTTGCGGTGTCATCCATCACCGGCCAGTCTAGGCCGCTGAGGTCGATCACCTCGCGCTCCAACGTCGCCGTCATACTCGCTCCTTCGGTGGGGTGGGAGCCTGTCGTTCGCGACGAAGCTCCCTGCGTTTACTAAGGTGAGAACCGATGAGCGCCAACAGGTATTCCCCCTCCCGCGTGCAGGGCGCCTACACCGCGCCCTCGACCGACGTGCCCGTGCACGCCGAGCTCACGATCCCCGGTTCGAAGTCGCTGACGAACCGCGAGTTGATCATCGCCGCGATCGCCGACGGTCCCGGCCGCCTGATCGCCCCTCTGCACTCCGACGACTCCGCGCGCATGGTCGACGCGCTGCGTGCCCTCGGGGTGGGCATCGAGGAGGTGGATGCCGGTCATGAGTTCGGGCCTGACCTCGTCGTCACCCCTGCGAGACTCGACGGCGGCACCACGATCGACTGCGGGCAGGCCGGCACCGTCATGCGCTTCATCGCTCCGCTGGCCGGACTCGCCGAGAACGACGTGCATCTCACCGCGCACGAGACCGCCCTCCATCGGCCGATGGGGGGCCTCATCAGCGCGCTGCGCGACCTCGGAGTCGACATCGACGACGAGGGCACCTGGGCTCTTCCGTTCACGATCCGCGGCCACGGGCGCATCCGCGGGGGGCGCGTCGAGATCGATGCCTCCGCATCGAGCCAGTTCGTCTCCGGGCTCCTCCTCGCCGCTCCGCGTTTCGATGTGGGACTGCACCTCGTCCACACCGGCGAGCACCTGCCGAGCCTTCCGCACATCGACATGACCATCGAGGCACTCAGCCGCCGAGGCATCCGCATCGAGCGCCCAGCCGTCGGCGAATGGCTTGTCGAGGCGGGCGTCCCCCGCGCCAAGGAGATCGCGATCGAACCCGATCTCTCGAACGCCGCACCGTTCCTCGCCGCCGCGCTCGTCACCGGTGGATCCGTGTCGATCACGGGCTGGCCTCCGCACTCCACCCAACCGGGCGCCCTCCTGCCGGAAATCCTCCAGGCGACCGGAGCTCACGTCGGGCGGCACGGCGGAACGCTCACGGTGCGCGCGGGCTCCGGCATCCGCGGTCTCGACCTCGATCTCTCGGCGGCGAGCGAGCTCACCCCGACACTGGTCGGCCTCGCCGCCTTCGCGGACTCCCCGACGACGATCCGCGGCATCGGGCACATCCGTCTGCACGAGACCGATCGAATCGCCGCGCTGATCGGGAACCTGCGTGCCCTCGGCGGCGAGGCCGAGGAACTGCCGGACGGACTCCGCATCATCCCGCGCCCACTGCACGGCGGACGCTGGGCTGCGCACCACGACCACCGCATGGCTACGACCGGCGCGCTCATCGGTCTCCGTGTCCCCGATGTGGAGATCGACGACATCGGCACCACTGCGAAGACCCTCCCGGAGTTCACGATGCTCTGGGAGCGGATGCTGCGGGGCTGACGGTGAGCTGGCTCGACGACGCCGACGACCTCGAAGACGACTTCGAGGACTTCGACGAGAGCAGCATCCGCACCCGCCCGAACCCCAAAGCCAACCGGCCGCGCACGAAGCGCCGTCCCGCGCACGAGGACGCGCAGGTGGGGCGAGTGCTCGGTGTGGATCGGGGTCGCTACTCCGTCCTGCTCGGGGAGGACACGGCGGAGGAGCGCACGATCACCACCACACGTGCGCGCGAGCTGCGCCGAACACCCATCGTCACGGGCGACCAGGCCCGAGTGGTCGGCGACACCTCGGGAGACGATGGCACCCTCGCCCGTATCGTCGGCATCGTGGAGCGGACCTCGCTTCTCCGACGCAGCGCGGACGACACGGACCAGGTCGAGCGGGTGATCGTCGCCAACGCGGACCAGATGCTCATCGTCGTCGCGGCCGCCGACCCCGAACCCCGTGCGCGCCTGGTCGATCGCTATCTCGTGGCAGCACTCGACGCCGGCATCCGCCCCCTTCTCGTCGTCACGAAGACCGACATCGCCGACCCGACCGAGTTCCTCACGCATTTCGAGGGGCTGGACCTTCGGGTCTTCACGAGTTCCCAGGACGAGATGCCCGTCGAGGAGATCGGCGAGGCTCTCATCGGTCACTCCACGGTGTTCGTCGGACACTCCGGAGTCGGCAAGTCGACACTCGTCAATGCACTCGTCCCCACAGCGCTGCGCGCCACGGGACACGTGAATCAGGTGACAGGACGCGGACGCCACACGTCGTCGTCGACCGTGTCCCTGCGTTACCAGGGAGCGGGTGGCACCGGCTGGGTGATCGACACCCCTGGGGTGCGCTCGTTCGGACTCGGCCATGTCGATCCGGCCAACATCCTCGCGGCCTTCACCGAGCTCGCGACGATCGCCGAGGACTGCCCCCGCGGCTGCACCCATCTGGCCGATGCCCCCGACTGCGCGCTCATCGAGGCGGCGGAACGAGGGGAGCTGGGAGAGACCGGTCGTGCGCGACTCGACTCTCTGCAGCGGCTGCTGCAGACGTTCGCAGACAAGGCGGAGCAGACGCCCGGGCGTTAGGCTGGAGGCGTGACCCAGCGCCTCGAACCAGGAACCGCCGCCCCCGACTTCTCACTCCTCGACCAGGACGGGAACACCGTCCGCCTCGAGGATCTGCGCGGCCAGAAGACCGTGCTGTACTTCTACCCGGCGGCGATGACCCCCGGATGCACCACCGAGGCCTGCGACTTCCGCGACAGCATCTCGTCCCTCCAGGGCGCCGGCTACCGCGTGGTCGGCATCTCGCGTGACGACCCCGCGACGCTGACGAAGTTCCGCGAGCGCGACGCCCTCACCTTCCCGCTCCTCAGCGACCCCGATCACGCGGTCCACTCCGCGTACGGTGCGTGGGGAGAGAAGATGAACTACGGCAAGCTCGTCGAAGGCGTCATCCGCTCGACCTTCGTCCTCGACGAGGACGGCACGATCGTGCTCGCGCAGTACAACGTCAAGGCCACCGGCCACGTCGCGCGTCTGCGCAAACAGCTCGGCATCGACGCCTGACCTGCCCCGTAGGCACCTCCCGAGCCTCAGAGATCCGAGCTCCGGAGGTCACTCCGCCGCGCGCTGCGGCCCTTCGCGACGGGCGCTCGTGATCAGCAGCGCGAAGCCGACCAGGCCGGGGAGCCCGACTCCGAGCGTGAACGGCCAGGAGATCGGCTGCAGCGTGAGAGAAGCCAGCGCGAGCGCCACGGCGAGCACCTGGAAGACCACTCCCCCTGAGCGCGCCCAGGACTTCCCGGAGCGCGTGCCCACCGCGAAGGCGACGAGGGCTGCGGCACCGATCAGCGTGAGCACGATGAGCGCGAGGGCGGTCGGGAGAGAGGCCGCGTCACCCGCACCGAGGCCGGCGAGTTCGATCACCGCGAAGACCAGGAGCGCCACTGCCTCGAGAGCGAGGACGGCTGCTGCCGCGAGGGCGATTCCGGGTGCGCGCACGGTGTCTCCCATGGATCGAATGAGGAGAAAACCCTTGATTTCACGGTTTTCATGTAACAGAATAGAGAAAGTCATGTGCTCCCACAGCGGCGTGGGGCGAGCGTTGACGCTCGCATCACAATTCGCGGGCATTCCGTCCGCATCTCAACAGGGTAGCGGAACCCGAACTACTACCCGAATCCGAGAGGTCGCATCGCGACATCTCATGAAATCCACACCGAGGAGCCCCCATGGACTGGCGCGATAAGGCCGCCTGCCTGACTGTCGACCCCGAGCTTTTCTTCCCCGTGGGGAACACCGGCCCGGCCGTCGATCAGATCGAGAAGGCGAAGACCGTCTGCGCCACCTGCACGGTCACCGAGATCTGCTTGCAGTACGCCCTGGAGACCAGCCAGGACTCCGGCGTCTGGGGCGGCCTCTCCGAGGACGAGCGCCGCGCTCTCAAGCGTCGCGCCGCCCGCGCACGCCGCGCCTCCTGAACTTCCGGAAGCGGCCTGAGATCGACTCTCAGGCCGCTTCCGTCTGTCCGGACCCTGCTGCGCTCAGCGTTCCAGCCAGCGCAGCGGGATGTCGATGACCACCTCGGTGCCGTCGCCGTCGCTCCCGTGCCACTCGATGGTGCCGCCGAGCTCGCCCTGGATCAGGGTGCGGATGATCTGCGTGCCGAGCCCCTGACCGATCCGCCCTTCCGGCAGACCGAGGCCGGTGTCGCGCACCGTGACACGGAGGTTGTCCTCTGTGCGCTTCGCGTCGATCGTCACGACACCCTCCTGGCCGGCGAGCCCATGCTCGACCGCGTTCGTGACGACCTCCGTCAGTGCGAGCGCGAGCGGGGTCGCGTACTCGCTCGGCAGGACTCCGAACCGCCCGGTCGACTGGGTCCGTGCCCGGGTGTTCGGCGCGGAGGCGACCTCGGCGACGAGCTTGAGCACACGGTGGAAGACCTCGTCGAAATCGACCTTCTGGGTGAGGCCCTGAGCGAGGGTGTCGTGCACCACGGCGATCGCGTCCACGCGGCGCATGGCCTGCGTCAAGGCGTCGCGTGCCTCGTCGGAGTGCGTGCGGCGAGCCTGGATGCGCAGGAGCGAGGCCACCGTCTGCAGATTGTTCTTGACCCGGTGATGGATCTCGCGGATCGTGGCGTCCTTCGTGATGAGCTCCTGCTCCTGATGGCGGAGCTCCGACACATCACGGCACAGCACGATGGCGCCGATGCGCGTGCCATGGTCCTTGAGGGGGATGGCGCGCAGGGATACCGTCACGCCGCGGGCCTCGATGTCCGTGCGCCACGGAGCGCGCCCCGTGACGACCACGGGCAGCGACTCGTCGACCTGGCGGGAGGGCGGGACGAGTCGGGTGGTGACCTCGGCCAGCGATTCCCCCTCGAGCTCATCGTCGAAGCCCATCCGGTTGAATGCGGAGAGCGCGTTCGGGCTGGCGAAGGTCGTGATCCCGTCGACATCGATGCGGATGAGGCCGTCGGAGGCGCGAGGGGCTCCTCGGCGGGGCGAGGTGGGGGCCGTCAGGTCAGGGAAGCTGCCGTCGGCGATCATGCGGAACAGATCGTTCGCGCACTCGTCGAACGTGATCTGCTGTCGCGAGGGCGTGCGCACCTCGCCGAGGTTGGTGTGGCGGGTGACGACCCCGATCACAGTGGACTGGGCGTCAGCTCCGCGCTTCACGGTGACGATCGGCACCGCTCGCACCCTCGTCGGTGTCTCCTCGAACCAATCGGGCGAGGAGGAATCGACGATCTCGGCGGACTCGAATGCCCCCTGCACCTGGGTGCGCCACTGGGGCCGCACCCGCTCTCCCACGATGTCGCGATAGAAGAGCGTGGCCGCACCGCTGGGCCGGGCATGCGCGACGGCGATGAACGACCCGTCCTCGGTCTGGATCCAGATCACGATGTCGGCAGAGGCGAGGTCTGCGAGAAGCTGACCGTCGCCGGCGAGTCGATGGAGCCATTCGACATCGCTGTCGTTCAGGCGCCCCTGGGCATGGGCGAGATCACTGAGGGCTGACACCTGACCAGCCTACGGTCAGATGCCTCAGAGAATCGCCAGCGAAGTCGCGCGCCACCGACGATCGATTCCCTCCAGCCGGACGGCGACCGCCCGGGTGCGGCCGGGCCCCGCCACCACGACGACGGCCTCGATCACCCCGTCGAGAGGTTCTGTGACCCTCAGCGCCCTGATCTCGAACGTCGGCCGCGCGGGCACCACCCCGCGCGCGCTGCGTGCCCTGGCGGACAGGTTCGCGCGCGTCACCAGGCTCCGGAACGCGTCTTCGCTGAGCCATCGGGCGAGCTGGTCGACCTCCCTGACCCCGGCGAGGACCTCGAGGACGCCGTGTGTGAGGCTGCGCAGAAGCGGTACAGGATCGGGAAG
Organism: Microbacterium sp. H6; assembly: GCF_003314775.1. Classification (NCBI taxonomy): domain Bacteria; kingdom Bacillati; phylum Actinomycetota; class Actinomycetes; order Micrococcales; family Microbacteriaceae; genus Microbacterium; species Microbacterium sp. H6. The sequence goes on from NZ_QOAY01000098.1 coordinate 11,613, forward strand.
CTCGCTGGTCGACGTCGGCTGGGGTGCGAAGTACTCGTGCGGCATCATGACGGACTCTCGATCGGGACGGTCTGCGAGTGAGCCAGTACAGCAGCGCGTGCATCTCGACAGGGCCGGGATCGACGAAGAATGTGGATAACTCGTATGCCCCGTATCCCGGTCGCCTACGCTCTGTCGAATGCACTGGGACCGACTGTTCGAAGACCTCGAGGGCCAGCTCGCCTCGGAATGGGAGGCGGAGCGTGCGGTGCTCGATGCCGAGTCGGAGCGGCTGCGGATCGCGCGGCTGGATCTGCGCCATCGCCTGCGCGCACTGTGCGGCGGCGGCGCCGAGGCCACCATCGACCTCATGAGCGGGCGACGGATCCCCGTCTCGCTGCAGACCCTCGGAGCGGACTGGATAGCCGTGAGGACGAGAGGAACCGGCAGCGGCAGCCCCGCTTCCGGCACATCGATCCTCCCCCTCCTCGCGGTCGCGGGGATCACGCTGGATCACGGGATGATCCTCGCGAGTCTCGATGAGCCCGCGGCCGCCGACGTGCCACTGCGGGAACGGATGACGCTCGGCTTCGTGCTGCGCGATCTCGCCCGGCGTCGTGTGCCGGTGCGCATCACCACACTCGTCGGTGACGACCTCCACGGAACCATCGATCGTGCGGCCGCCGACCATCTGGATCTGGCCGTGCACGATCCCGGCGAAGCGCGATCGGCCGCGGCGGTGCAGGCGTTCCGCGTCGTCCCGTTCTCTTCGCTCGTCGCGCTGCGGGCTTCGAGCGGTCAGATGCCCTGAGCGGCGGACGTTCCCCAGACCTCGGGGAAACTCGCCGTCTGAGACTGTCGCCACAGCGCCATCCGGCGGGCGATCTCCGATTCCTCGGACAGATAGCCGTCGAGGCTGGACTCCTCCACTCGCCACCGAGGCGGTGAACCGAGCCGAGCGCCCCTCAGCCTCCCCTCCTGCACGAGGGTGACCACCTCGTCGACGCCGATGCTCAGCAGCTCCGCCACCTGCGCCGGCGCGAGATAACGCGGTGCGCGAGCGGGGGTGGCAGCCATGTGCCCATTCTCTCCCAGGCCCTCCCGCAGGTGCCGCCGGATCCTTCGCTGTGGATAACTCGCGAAGCGCCGAAGCCGATTCTGTGACGATATCGCCATGGCTTCCCTCTCTCCTCCCCGTCGCGCCTTCTGGGGCGACGTGCGATTCCTGATCGGCATCGCCCTGGTCGCCCTGTCGATCGGCGGGGTCTGGCTCATCGTCTCCGCCGCCGACGATGCG
>NZ_QOAY01000098.1:12915-13210 GCF_003314775.1 Microbacterium sp. H6
CGTTCTCCAGACCACCCGGACGATCACGCAGGGCCAGCCCGTGACCGCCGCGGATTTCCAGGTCGTCGACGTGCGACTCGGCGCTGCCGGTGAGGGATACCTCGGTCCCGACGACCTCCTTGCGGACAGCGTGGCGACCCGCACCCTCGACGGCGGCGAACTCGTCCCCGTCTCGGCGCTGACCGATGCGGAGGACAGCCGATCGACGACGGTGGTCATCCAGAGCACGACGGGAATCCCGGAAGGCGTCGCCGCGGGAACAGTCGTCGAGATCTGGCAGGCACCGCCGGTGGAT
>NZ_QOAY01000098.1:13240-22072 GCF_003314775.1 Microbacterium sp. H6
GCGCTCGTACGATGTCCCGCGCATCCTGGTCGCAGACGTGATCGTCCGCGACGTGCTCGAACCCGAGGGGGTGCTCGCCGAGGCCGGAACCCGGCTCGAGGTCGTGATCGACCGCGCCGATGTCGCCGACGTGCTCGCGGCGATCACGGGAGGCTCCGCGCTCTCGGTGGTGCCGGTCGGGGCGGGATCGTGACGGGCGTCGTCGTGGCCATCCCGCAGCCACGGGCGGATGAGCTGGCAGCGGAACTCGCCCTCGAAGGCGTCGATGTCATCGCGACCGTCCCCGCCGCCCCACTCGCAGAGATCCCGGACGGGGTGGAAGCGATCATCGTCCCCGCCACTCGATCGATCCTGAATGCGGACCTGATCGCACTGTGCGACCGTGCCGGAGTCCGTATCCTGGCTCTCGGCGCCGAGGACAGCCGACTGCTGGGCCGTCTCGGCCTCTCCACAGCGCTGCGACCTGACGCGGCGGGGTGGGAGATCGCAGCCGCGCTGCTGGCCGAGACGGACACGCCACCGCCACCAGAGGCCCAGCTCCCCCCTCGTATCGTCGCCGTCTGGGGACCACATGGGGCGCCGGGGCGGTCGACCCTGTCGATCCAGCTGGCCGTGGAGCTCTCCCGCACCGGACGCCGCACCGCCCTGGTCGACGCGGATACCGTCGCTCCTTCGCTCGCGATGCTCCTCGGTCTCGGCGACGACGCTCCCGGCATCGCCGCCGCCTGCCGGAGGGCCGAGCGCGGCGCGCTCGATCCGGCGGAGCTGACGCGACTGGCGACGACGGTGACGACGAGCGCGGGTGAGATCGAAGTGCTGCCGGGGATCAACCGCCCCAGCCGTTGGCCAGAGCTGTCATCCGCGCGCCTCGTCGCCGCGCTCGGCACCTGTCGCGGGTGGATCGACGAGACAGTGGTGGACGTCGCCGGTGCGTTCGACGCCGACGACGAAGTCACGTACGACCTTGCCGGACCACGACGTCACGCGGCGACCACGGCGGCGCTGCAGGAGGCGGATCTGATCGTGGCGATCGCATCGGCCGACCCGCTCGGTATCAGCAGGTTCATCCGCGATCATGCCGAGCTTCGCCGCCTCACCTCCCCCACGCCCGTCATCGTCGTGGTGAATCAGGTGCGCCCCGGCCCCCTCGGGATCGATGCGCGCGGGCAGGTGCGACGCACCCTGGAGAGGTTCGCCGGCATCACCGACATCTTCTTCCTCCCCTTCGACCTGCGAGCGGCGGATGCGGCTCTGCTGCACGCCCGGCCGATGACCGATGTCGCGCCCCGCTCGCCGTTCGCCGCCGCCGTGCGGAGACTGGCGGCATCCCTCTCCCCGCCGGCGACGGCTACTGCCGGTAGCTCGAGAGGAAGTTCCCCAATCGTTCGACGGCTTCGCTCAGCACTCGGGGTTCGGGGAGCGTGACCAGTCGGAGGTGGTCGGGGGTCGCCCAGTTGAATCCGGTGCCCTGGACCAGCAGGATGTGCTCCGAGACCAGCAGGTCGTACACCAGACGGGCGTCGTCCCTGATCTCGTGCACGTTCGGGTCGAGTCGAGGGAACGCGTACAGCGCACCCTGGGGCTTGACGCACGACACTCCGGGGATCGACTCGAGCCCCTCCCACGCGATGTCCCGCTGTTCATGAAGACGCCCCGTCGGCGCGATGAGCGCCTCGATCGACTGCACTCCGGAGAGCGCCGCCTGCACGGCGTGCTGCGCCGGCACATTGGGGCAGAGTCGCGTGGACGCGAGCAGCGTGATGCCCTCCAGGAAGCCCTTCGCGTGATCCTGCGGCCCTGTGATGACCATCCAGCCCGACCGGTATCCCGCGACCCGATAGGTCTTGGAGAGGCCGTTGAAGGTCAGGCACAGCAGGTCGGGAGCGAGCGTGGCCGTGGGGATGTGCACCGCTCCGTCGAACAGGATCCGGTCGTAGATCTCGTCGGAGAGCAGCAGCAGCTCGTGCTCCCTGGCGATCTGCACCAGCCCCTCCAGGATCTGGCGCGAATACACGACGCCGGTGGGGTTGTTCGGGTTGATGATGACGAGAGCCTTGGTCCGCGGTGTGATCTTCGAGCGGATGTCTTCGAGGTCGGGCTGCCACTCATCTTCCTCGTCGCAGAGGTAATGCACCGGTGTGCCGCCAGCGAGACTGGTCATCGCCGTCCAGAGGGGGTAGTCCGGCGCCGGGATGAGGACCTCGTCGCCTTCGTCCAGCAACGCCTGCATCGTCATGGTGATGAGCTCGGACACACCGTTTCCGAGGTACACGTCATCGGGGTCGAACCGGGGGAAGCCCTCGATCTCCTCGTATCGGCTCACCACGGCACGTCGGGCCGAGATGATGCCCTTGCTGTCGCTGTATCCGTGTGCGGTCGGCAGCGCCGCCAGCATGTCGCGCACGATCTGGTGCGGGGCGTCGAAGTCGAAGATCGCCGGGTTGCCGGTGTTGAGCTTGAGGATCTTGTGGCCCTCCGCCTCCAGCCGCGCCGCCTCGACGAGGGCGTTTCCGCGAATCTCGTACAGGACGTTCTTGAGCTTCGACGACTGGTCGAAGTTGCGCGTTGGGGTCATCGGCCAAGCCTACAGCGACGAAAGGAGGGCCAATCCACGCGGACTGGCCCTCCTCTGCGCACGCCCTACTTCTTCTTCTTGCCCTGGGCCCGACGCTGCTCGCGGTTGCCTGCGGCCGGAGCCGCTGCATCGGTGCGCTGGCCGAAGGCTCCTCTCGGCGCCTCCTCCGGCTCGCTCTGCGGAGCCTGAGCGCGGGCAGCGGCCTGGCGTACGCGATCCGTCGCCGCCTGCTGGACCTGGCCGCGGTCGTTGCGGACCTCGACCTCGCCCGCATCGTTGGCCGCCGAGTACTCGAGACGCTGCTCTCCCCCATCGGTGGCGAGCCCCTTGGCTTCGACCTCCGCCGTCTGGGAGTCGCCGGCACGACGCACCTCGACTTCGAGGTTGTAGAGGTAGCCGACCGACTCCTCCTTGATCTGTCCCATCATCGACTGGAACATGGCGTAGCCCTCGCGCTGGTACTCGATGAGCGGATCGCGCTGGGCCATGGCCCGCAGACCGATGCCGTCCTTGAGGTAGTCCATCTCGTAGAGGTGGTCGCGCCAGCGGCGATCGAGCACCTGCAACACGACGCGACGCTCCAGCTCACGCGTCGCCGCTTCACCGAGGGCCTCTTCACGCGCTTCGTACGCGATCTTGGCATCGGAGAGCAGCTCGCGGGTCAGGCCGTCGGCGTCGATACCGCCCTTGCGGTCGGCAGCCTCGGCGACGACCTCATCGATCGTCACCCCCACGGGGTAGAGGGTCTTGAGCTCGGTCCAGAGCGCGTCGAAGTCCCAGCTCTCGTTGTGGCCCTCGCCGGTGTGGTCACGGACGACACCGCTGATGGCGTCCTCGATGAAGTGCTGCACCCGGTCGGCGATGTCGTCGCCCTGGAGGATCTGACGGCGGTCGGCGTAGATGGCCTCGCGCTGACGGTTCAGGACGTCGTCGTACTTGAGGACGTTCTTGCGCATCTCCGCGTTGCGGGACTCGACCTGCGACTGAGCGCTGCGGATCGCGCGCGACACGAGACCGGACTCGATCGGCACGTCGTCGGGGAAGTTGGTCCTGGCGAGGATCGCCTCGGCAGCGCCCGACTGGAACAGACGCATCAGGTCGTCGGTGAGGCTCAGGTAGAAGCGGCTCTCGCCCGGGTCGCCCTGACGTCCGGAGCGACCGCGGAGCTGGTTGTCGATACGGCGGGACTCGTGGCGCTCCGTGCCGAGCACGTAGAGGCCACCGGCCTCGATGACCTTCTCGGCCTCCTCGGCGACGACGGCCTTCATCGCTTCGTACGTCTCGTCCCAGGCGACCTCGTACTCCTCGGGCGTCTCCACGGGGTCGAGCCCCTTGCCCTTGAGCTCCTGGACCGCGAGGAACTCGGCGTTTCCGCCGAGCATGATGTCGGTTCCTCGTCCTGCCATGTTCGTGGCGACCGTGACGGCACCGAGGCGACCGGCGCGCGCGACGATCTCGGCCTCGCGCGCGTGGTTCTTCGCGTTGAGGACCTCGTGCTTGATGCCCTTCTTGGCGAGCAGACGCGAGAGGTACTCGCTCTTCTCGACGCTCACCGTTCCGACCAGCACCGGCTGGCCTTCGGCGTGCCGTTCGGCGATGTCCTCCACCACCTGCGCGAACTTCGCTGTCTCGTTCTTGTAGACGAGGTCGGACTGATCCTTGCGGATCATCGGCTTGTTGGTCGGGATCGGGATGACGCCGAGCTTGTAAGTCGACATGAACTCGGCGGCCTCTGTCTCGGCCGTACCGGTCATGCCGGCGAGCTTGTCGTAGAGACGGAAGTAGTTCTGCAGCGTGACGGTCGCGAGGGTCTGGTTCTCGGCCTTGACCGGCACCCCCTCCTTCGCCTCGATCGCCTGGTGGATGCCCTCGTTGTAGCGGCGACCGACCAGGATGCGGCCGGTGTGCTCGTCGACGATCATGACCTCGTCGTTCATGACGACGTAGTCGGTGTCCTTCTTGAAGAGCGCCAGCGCCTTGATCGAGTTGTTCAGGAACGAGATCAACGGCGTGTTCGCGGACTCGTAGAGGTTGTCGATGCCGAGGTAGTCCTCGACCTTCTCGATGCCGGGCTCGAGGACGCCGACCGTGCGCTTCTTCTCGTCGACCTCGTAGTCCTCGCCGACCTCGAGGGTGCGGGCGATCTTCGCGAACTCGGCGAACCACCGGTTCGCCTCGCCCGATGACGGGCCGGAGATGATGAGCGGGGTGCGCGCCTCGTCGATGAGGATCGAGTCGACCTCGTCGACGATCGCGAAGAAGTGCTCGCGCTGGACGAGATCCTCCTTGCGCCAGGCCATGTTGTCGCGCAGGTAGTCGAAGCCGAACTCGTTGTTCGTGCCGTAGGTGATGTCGGCGGCATACTGCTCGCGGCGCACTGCCGGAGTCTGACCGGAGACGATGATGCCGGTGGTCATGCCGAGCGCGCGGAACACGCGCCCCATGAGCTCGGCCTGGTAGCTGGCGAGGAAGTCGTTGACCGTGATGACGTGAACGCCCTTGCCGGCGATCGCATTCAGGTACGCGGGCAGCGTCGCGACGAGGGTCTTGCCCTCACCGGTCTTCATCTCGGCGATGTTCCCGAGATGAAGGGCGGCCCCACCCATGATCTGCACGTCGTATGCGCGCATGCCGAGGGTGCGCTTGGCGGCCTCGCGCACGGCGGCGAAGGCCTCCGGCATCAACTGGTCGAGCGTCTCGCCCTTCTCGAAGCGCGCGCGCAGCTCGGTGGTCTCGTTGCGCAGCTCGTCGTCGGTGAGCTTGGAGATGTCCTCTTCCAGTGCACCCACTGCCTTGACGACCTGATTCAGGCGGCGGATGACCCGCCCTTCGCCCGCACGCAGGAGCTTCTCAAGAGGATTGGCCACGGATGTCATCTCCCTGTCGGTGGGTGAACCGCCGGTCGTCGGTGAACCCGACGCCAGGCATACTTCGCCATGTTACCGGGCTGTGACCTGCACGTCGCCTGCATAGCCGTCCCGCGCGTCGAATCGGACGTTCGCGCGCCGACCATATACTCGGTATCGCATTCCCGGACGGCCACAGGAGACGAACGATGTCAGTACGCCAGAGTCTGCTCGCGATCCTCGCGCAGGGGCCGTGCTACGGCTATCAGCTCCGCCATGAGTTCGATCGCCGGACCGGTTCCATCTGGCCGCTGAACGTCGGGCAGATCTACAACACGCTTGAACGTCTCGAACGCGACGGCCTGGTCTCGCGCGGAGAGGCAGATGACCGGGGCCATGTGTACTGGCAGATCACCGACGCCGGACGGACGGAGGTCGACCGCTGGCTCTCCTCCCCCGTCATGCGCCCCCAGGGCACGAGAGACGAACTCGCCATCAAGGTCGCGGTCGCCGCCACGTTGCCCGGCGTCGACCCCGCAGCCGCGATCCAGTCCCAGCGATCCGCATCGCTCCGACAGCTGGAGGCGCTGCAGAGGCAGCGACGCGCACATCGGGACGTCGACGCCCCTGAGGGACTCGCGTGGTCGCTCGTCGCCGACTCGATGATCTTCGCCGCCGAGGCCGAGATCCGATGGCTGGACCATGCCGCACAGCGTCTGGGTGCCCACCCTCGCCACGCGATGACACTCGAACTCACCGCCGATCGTCCGAAGCGGGGACGCCCGACGAAGGCCGAGACGGCGACGGCCGACGCGATCGCGGCGTCCTGACCCGGCCCGATGTCGCCCGGCTCGCTCACGCGGACCGGTTCCGCGTTCGCCCCGAGCGGATGCTCAGCCACCGCTGGCCCCCGGGAAACTAGGATCGGGTCATGGCTGGATTTTGGGGCAGACGCAAACGCGAACAGGAAGAACTCGCCGCTCAGGACGCCGATCTCGCGCGCCGTGCTGAGCAGGCCCTGGTCAGCGCAGACGAGCGGATCCGCACGACCTCCGATGAGCTCGCCTTCGCGGAGGCAGAACTCGGCGAGTCGCTCACAGCCGATCTGCGCAGGGCGCTCGCGGCTGTACGCACCCATCTGCGGGAAGCGTTCCAGCTCCACCAGCTGAACCACGACGAGATCCCCGACACCGACGAAGAGCTGCGCACACGCAACGCGCGCATCCTCCAGCTCTGCGACTGGGCGCAGGACCTTCTCGACGAGAAGACCTCCGTGCTCGCCGAGTCGGTCGCCAAGGTACGCCGCGCACCCGAGATCATCGCCCAGGTGCGGGCAGACGCGGCGGCGCTGAGTGCTCGCATCCCGCAGACCAGCGAAGCCGTCGCCCGCCTCTCGTCGAGGTATGCGGACTCCGCCATGCATCAGATCACCGCGAGTGCCGCCGAAGCGGAGCAGCTCATCAGCTTCGCGACCCACAGCGCCGACGTGTCGGAGCGCCGTCGGGCCGCGAAGCAGAACGAGGAAGCCAACGTGGCGCTCGAGACGGCGACCGAGGCCACCCGCCGTGCCTCCGCCCTGCTCGACGCCGTGGAGGACTTCGAGATCGAGGCACTTCGCGCGGAATCCACCCTCGCCGAGGTCGTCGCCGACTCGCGCGGCGATCTCATCGCGGCGCGAACAGCACCGAACGTCCCGGCCGTCGCCGACGCCGTCGCCGCCCTCCAGAGAGCCTTGGCCGCGCTCACACCCTCTGGGCAGCCGAACGACCCCTTCGCCGAGCTGTCCCAGCTGCGTGACGCCAACTCCGCGCTCGACGAGGCGATCGCCAAGGCCCGTCACAGGGCGGAGAACCCGCTGCCGAGCCTCGCTCAGGTGCAGCATGCCATCGACGACGCCGACCGCCAGCTGGGCGTCGCGCGAGGCCTCATCTCCGGCCATCGGGGGTGGATCGGCGCGGATGCCCGAACCCGACTCGCGGAGGCGGAGCGGCTGCGGGTCGACCTCTCGGACCTGCTGCCCGCAGAGGACACCCGCGAAGCCGCGCTCGTCCAGGCGCGCCGCGTGGCTCATCTGGCTTCCGAAGCACTGCAGCTCGCGCAGCGCGACATCGACTCCTCCCGTCCGCAGGATCAGGACTGGGGCGGCGGTGGCGGCTGGGGCGGCGGCGGACGACGAGGAGGCGGAGGCGGAGACCTCGCCTCCGGCATCCTCGGCGGGCTCGTGATCGGCAGCCTGCTCGACGGCATCTTCGACTGACGCGCCCTTCTCGGCTTTCGCACACCAGAACGGCCCGGTCCCCTGCGGGACCGGGCCGTTCTGCGATTCTGCGATTCCGGATCAGGAAGCGAGCGCCTCGGACGGCGGAGCCTGGGTGCTCAACGCGATCACTCCGTAGTCCCAGCCCTTGCGTCGATAGACGACACTCGGGTGGTCGGTGCGGACATCGACGAACAGGAAGAAGTCGTGTCCGACCAGTTCCATCCTGTCGACGGCTTCCTCGACGGTCATCCACTCGGCATCGAAGCTCTTCGTGCGGATGACGACGGGCGAGTACTCGTCCTCCTCCGCCTGCTGCACCGGCACGCTGCCGGTCGCGACCGCACGGAGGACGTCAGCGGATGCCGGCTGGACGTCGATGCCCTCCAGCACCCCGCTCCCCTTCTCGAAGTGGGCGCCGCGCGGGTGCTGTCGTCCGTCGACCCGCTTCTCCTTCGCGCGACGCAGCTGCTCGGACATCTTGTCCACGGCGAGGTCGAGCGCCACGAACTTGTCGCCGTCCGTCGCCTCTGCGCGGACGACGGGGCCCTTTCCGATCAGCGTGAGCTCGACGGTCTCGTCGGGGATGCGACCGTTGCGATACACACGGTGGGTGACCTTCACATCCAGTCGCTGCGCACGGGACGCGAGCATCTGGATCTTGGCGATCTTCTCTTCGACAACGGTTCGGAAGCGATCGGTGATACCCACTCCGACGCCAACGATGCTTGTTTCCATTGCTGCCTCCTTGTCCCGGTCCTCCCGGCCAAGGGCGGACCGTGGTCGCCTTGTGTCCCCCCACCGTAGTCCGCCCGTCGGCGGATGTCACGGGGTCTTCCCCCTGTGTCGCCGATGCGTTCCCGATGAGGTTCATCCGAATCCGTCACGGCGCGGCGTGGCGGCCAGCGCGACCGCTGCCGAGACGTGGAAGCCCGCCGCGGTCAGCGCCCGTGTCGCCTCGTCGAAGGTCGCCCCTGTAGTGACGACGTCGTCCACGATCACGACCTCGGTGCCTTCGCCTGCCCGACGCACGCGCATCGCGCCGCTCACGTTCGTCGCACGCGCCCGCGCGCCCAGCCCGCGCTGGTCCGAGGTGCCGCCCACGACGCTGAGGAGCCTCTGCGGTTCGGCGTTCGCCCTCCGGATCAGGAGGT
>NZ_QOAY01000098.1:22202-22407 GCF_003314775.1 Microbacterium sp. H6
GAAGGCGCTCTGCGACGTCGGCACCGGCACGATCCACCTGCTCGCACTCTCCGTCGAGTTGAGCACGGACGCCAGCGCCGCGCCGAGTGGGCGCGCCAGGAGCGTCTCGCCCTTCCCCTTCAGACGACGGATGCACTGCGCCGCCACCCCTTCGAAGGAGAGCGCGGCCGTCACGGGAAGCCCCTGCGGCGTCGCGAGCCGCTGC
>NZ_QOAY01000098.1:22528-29060 GCF_003314775.1 Microbacterium sp. H6
TCCGGTTGCAGCGCCTGCCGGCATCGGCCGCACAACAGGGTGCCGGGCTCGTCGCACCCCGCGCAGGTCGCGGCGAGGAGGAAGGCTGCGATCTCGGTGCCCAGATCCAGGAGGTGAGTCTTCGTCCACATCCGACGATTCTGCGGTCTGGCGGTCTGCCCCTCCGAGGATCTCAGGATGTGCGCGCGAAGAGCAGCACATCGCTCTCGCGTGCAGGGAGAGTCACTCCCCGACGCGCGTGGCGAGCACCGCGACGCCGGAGGCGACTTCCCGCCATGCCGACCCCGCGTGGGCGAACAGCTCACCGTTCGCCCCGAGGATGCGCACACCGGACGCCGTGCGCGCCCCGGCGATCGAGACGGCATTGTTCGGTGCTGCCTCCGTCGCCCCCGGCCCCCCGACCATCTGGGTGATCAGTCGCGGGCTGCTCGGATCGGCGAGCACCCCCACCCGGTCGAGTCCGAGCCACACCAGGCCTGTCGCCGGGTCGGCGAGCTGCGTCAGCTGCTTGACCTCTCCGAGTTCGATCGGAACACCGGCCGAGTCCCGGACGACCGCCGCGACGACGACCCACATCTGCTTGCCGACGGTCACGACGGCTGCCACCCTCGCGCCATCCGCCGAGACCCTCAGATGCGAGATCCCCGACGCGCTCGGCCACGCCTTCGCGATCGGATGGGCTACGGCGTCGCTTCCCGACGCCTGCAGGGACGCGGGGGAACCCGTGGGCACCGACCAGGTGTAGCCGTAGGGATCGAGCGAGGGATTGATGAGCCCGGGGCGGGCGTCGAGCTCGTCGAGGCTCCCCGCGCCGACGAGGTAGACGTGCTGGTCGGCGAGTCTGGTGGCGGCGTGGGTGTCGTCGGCGGCCACATCGATCGAGACGATCGGCTGCGGGATCGATGTGATCTCCGCGCTGATCCCGTCGAGCGGCGAGATCTCGTCCCCGACGATGCGCCCGAACGCGCCGTTCTGCAGCACGAGTGTGCCGATCTCGGTGGAGGGCTCCTTGACCTCGGCCTGCCCCGCGTCCAGGTCTCTCCCGTCCACCGTGAATCGCACCTGCGTGACGGCGACGCCGGAGGCCCTGAGGGTAGCCTGGAGCTGCGTGCGCATGCGCGACAGCGTCGTGGCATCCAGTCCGCTGGCCGGGCGCGTGAGCGCGACGTCAGCCACCTGTCCGACGATCGGCACCGCATCCTGCGCCAGCTGCACGTCGGCGGGGAAGGCGTTCTGCACTGCCGGGTCGAGCCATTCGCTGGGGGCACCGCCGATGAGCGCCCGTGTCACCGTGGTCGCGGGGCTCTGCCGCCGCGGGAACCAGCGTATGTCGGGCACCAGGCGCGACCAGCCGAGGTCGAAGTACTGCAGCGGATACCCCTCGAAGACCTTCGTGAATCGCGTCTCGTCGATCACGACGCCGTCGGGCGCCTGCGTGATGCGCCATTCGCCGTTCTCCATGCGCTGCACGGTGAACGCCACCGCGGACGAGCCGACGGCCTCGGCGTATCCGCCGGAGTCGTCGACACTCGCGACGAGGTCCAGGGTCACCTGGACCTCCGCCGTGTCCGCGTCCTCGACCTCGTCATCCGGGACCGAGGACGTGACGGTCCTGGTGTCGGGGCCGATGTCGATCGACACGCCGGCGGAGGGGCTCCAGCTCCGCTGCAGCGATGGCGCGAGGAAGTCGCGCGCGGTGTCCCAGTTGTCGGTGGTCGTGATGCCGGCTTCGAGGAAGCCGTCGACGATCTCCTCCGGCCCTGCGCCCGTGATCGGCCCGGAGGCCACGGGAAGGATGTCGATGTCCTGTGGGGATTCGCCGAGCTTGAGGCCGACGGCGACGTCGCCGCTGGTCGGCAACCCGGCGCAGGCGGGAAGCAGCAGGGCTACGAGCACCAGCGCGAGTCCCCGCAGCCTTCGCTTACCTCGGTGCTCGGTCACGGCCGATCCTCCTCATCGAACATGCCGGCCGGCGCATCGGTCAGCGAGATCGGCTGGGTCGCGTCCCCGATCTCCGCGAACGGCTCCTGCGGCTCCACGGGGATGGGGCTCGGGCCGTCCAGGACCCCCTCGTGTCGAGGAATCGTCAGGACGAAGTTGGTGCCGACGCCCAGCTCCGACCACACATCGAGCGTGCCGCCGTGCAGCGTCGCATCTCCCAGGGCGATGGAGAGCCCCAGCCCCGTGCCTCCGATCGTCCGCTGGCGTGAGGGGTCGGCACGCCAGAACCGGTCGAACACCCGCTCCGCATCCGCCGGATCCATCCCGAGCCCGAAATCCCGCACTCCGGCGGCCACCGCGTGCTGATTGCTGTCGATGGTGACGACCACCGGACGACCTTCTCCGTGCTCGATCGCGTTTCCGATCAGGTTGCGCAGGACACGCCGCACGCGCCGCGGGTCCATGTCCACCGGGGAATATCCCCCAGGCGCCACGAGCCTCAGCTCGGTGCCGTGCCCCTCGGCGAGAGGACGCATCTGCTCGATGATGTCCTCGGCGAGGTGGGTGAGGCTCGTCGCCTCCAGTTCCAGCTGCACCGATCCCGCGTCGTACCGACTGATCTCGAGAAGGTCGGACAGCAGCGTCTCGAAGCGCTGCACCTGGGCGTGCAGCAGTTCGGCCGTGCGGGCGGTGGTGGGGTCGAACTCCTCGCGCTGATCATTGAGCATGTCGGCGGCGAGACGGATCGTGGTCAGCGGCGTGCGCAGCTCATGAGAGACATCGGACACGAATCGCTGCTGCACCATCGAGAGTTCGCCGAGCTCCTTGATCTGGGATTCGATGCTGTCGGCCATCGCGTTGAACGAGCGCCCGAGCGTGGCGAGCTCGTCCTCCCCGTGTACCTCGAGACGCACACCGAGATCACCTGCCGCCAACCGCGCACTCGTCTCGGCCGCCTGCACGATCGGGGTCGACACGGCACGGAGGACGATCCAGGAGATGGCGGCGACGATCGCCACCAAGCCGATTCCCGCGATCCACAGCGTCCGCTGCACGAAGACGAGGGTCTGGTCGGCATCGCCGAGGTCGTAGGCGAAGTAGATCGCGAAAGCCCCTGCCTCCGGGACCTGCAGCTGCTGCCCGACGATGATGCCCGGCACTTCGCCACCGTCGGCGGCCGGCAGAGCCACCGACTGCCAGGCCTGACGGTCGTCGAACTCGATGACACGCGCCTGGAGCTCGGGGCTCAGCAGACTCCGGCTCAGTCCGGCCTCGAACCCGTTCAGCCGCACGCCCTTGGCATCGTCGACCTTGAAACCGGCGAGCTGATCCGTGCTCGACGTGCGGGTGAGATTCGACTGCACACTGTTCCACAGTTCGGTGAGAGCCGCGGAGTCGTCGCCCACCTCCGCCACATCCAGGATCCCCTGGGCCTGGTCGACCGCGCGGCGGGAATCCTCGAGTGCGACGTCCTTGCGCGAGATGAAGAGATCGTTCTGGATCACCAGCGCCATCGTGACGCACGTGATGAAGATCGCGAGCGAGGTCGCCAGCAGTGTGATCGAGAGCGTACGGAAACGCAGCGAGCGGCGCCACAGGACCCCGAGCATCGTCGGCCAACCGCGCCAGTCGCGCAGGACAGCGACCGTCGTGGTGGTCGCTGTCGTCGCGGCCATCGTGCGCCTAGCCGACGCTCCCGGCGCGATAGCCCACTCCACGCACCGTCATGACGATCTTCGGGTTGTCGGGGTCGAGCTCGACCTTGGCGCGCAGGCGCTGGACATGGACGTTCACCAGCCGGGTGTCGGCCTTGTAGTGGTACCCCCACACCTGCTCCAGGAGCATCTCCCGGGAGAACACCTGCTGCGGCTTGGAAGCGAGCGCGACGAGAAGCTGGAACTCCAGCGGTGTGAGCGCGATCGGCTCGGAGCCGCGACGGACCTCGTGCGCATCGACGTCGACGGTGAGATCACCGACGCGAAGCTGCTCGCTGGTGGTCTGCGGCGTCGGACGGAGACGGGTGCGGATGCGCGCGACGAGTTCCTTCGGGTTGAACGGCTTGACCATGTAGTCGTCCGCACCGACCTCCAGTCCTCGGACGACGTCGGCCGTGTCGCTGCGAGCGGTGAGCATGATGATCGGCACGCCGGACTCCGCACGGATGCGCGTGCAGATCTCGATCCCGTCCATGCCGGGAAGCATCAGATCGAGCAGCACGAGATCGGGCCGCTGGGCTCGCCACTCATCGACGGCGCGCGCGCCGTCGGCGCAGAAAACCGGCTCGAAGCCTTCGGTCCGAAGCACGATCCCGATCATCTCGGCGAGCGCTGTGTCGTCGTCGACCACGAGAATACGTGAGGTCATAAGAGTTACCTTATGGCACCGAGTCCCAGCGATCCCAGGTCTGCGCTCCGTGCAGGGGATATGACACGATGGAGGCGCACGATGGAGAGGGAGTGCCTGTGACCGGACAGACGTGGACGCCTGCCCCGAAGAAGGGCATCATCCCTCTTCACCCGCTGTCGTTCGGGATGCTGCTGGGGAAGGCCTTCGCGGCACTGCGACACAACCCCAAGGTGCTCTTCGGGTTCGCCGTCGTCATCCAGCTCATCGTGGTCGTCGTCACCGCTGTGGTGATGGGCGTGGTCCTCTTCACCACGTTCAGCCGCCTGGAGACCGTCTCCCCCTCTTCTCCGGACTTCGAGGCGGTGATGGCGGGCACCATCGCGGTGAACGTCATCGCCGGACTGGCCGTCGGTGTCGCCTCGATCGCCTTCACGGCCATGATGCAGGGGGTCGTCGCCGCGGAGATCGGGTACGCCGCGATCGGTGTGAAGGCCACGCTGCGGATGCTGTGGCGGCGGATGGCGCCCGCCTTCTGGAGACTCGCCGGTTTCGCCTCTCTCTCGGTCGCCGCCGTGTTCGGTCTCTTCATCATCGCCGCCGTCATCATCGCGGGCTTCGTCGCCGGAGGCCTCGGGGGGAGCATGGAGATGGTCGGCGTCGTCGTGCTCGTGGTGATCCTGATCGTGCTCGCCTGCATCCCCCTCGCGGTGTGGCTCACCACGAAGCTGCTGCTCGTGCCGTCGATCCTGGTCCTGGAGCGTGCCCGTTTCCGTGACGCCTTCGTCCGCTCCTGGCGGCTCACCCGCGGGCGGTTCTGGGTCGCGTTCGGCGTGACATTCCTGATCAGCGCGATCATGGGCATCGCGGCACAGGTGGTGAGCGTGCCGGCGACGTTGCTGGGATCGCTCCTCGGCTCCGTCGTCGCCCCCACCGGCGCAGCGGATCCGAGCGCTGTCGTGGCATTCGTCGTGACCCTGGTCGCTCCCCAGATCCTGCTCCTGGTCATCCAGGCGATCACGCTCGTGGTGCAGAGCACCGGAGCCGCGCTCGTCTACCTGGACTGCCGGATGCGCTACGAGGGCCTGGATCAGACGTTGATCGCCTATGTGGAGCGCCGCGACCTCGGATGGACCCATGAGCAGCAGGAGGATCCGTTCCGCGTCGATCCCTCACGCGCGGTGACATCGGCTCCTCCGCCCCGCCAGGTTCCGGAACACGTGATGATGTCCCAGGGATACGCATACCCTCCGTCTCCGGCGACGCCCTATCCGACGCCTCCGTACCCGACGCAGGGATACCCGACGCAGCCGGCACACCCGACGCAGCCGATGCAGCCGGCGGCAGGAGCATTCCCGCCGCCGCCACCCGCGGTGCCCGCCCCCGGAGACGCTCCGGCCGACAGCGGCTGGACAGCACCCGGCTCCGACGGCGCCGCATGATCCGACGCTTCGACGATCTCTTCGTGCCCGATGGCGACGACGCTCGACGCTGGGCGGAGGAAGAGCTCTCCAACCCGCGCTACGCGGACGCGAAGCCCACCTGGTTCGATCTGGTGGCCCGCGACATCGGCCGCTTCCTCGCCGATCTGTTCAGCTCGGACAACGGCGCGAACGTCGGTCCGTCCGCCCTCATCATCGTCAGCGTCATCATCGCGGCTGCTCTGATCGCCGCCCTCATCATCTGGGGACGGCCGCGCAGTTCGAGGTCGATCAGGCGGGCGCACGGAGACCTCCTCGGTGCGGCGGACGACCGCACCGCAGCACAGCTGAGATCGGATGCCGAGCGCGCCGCACGCGAAGGCGACTGGGACTCCGCGACCGTCCTGCGCTATCGCGCCATCGCCCGCAGCCTGCGGGAACGCGATCTGATCGATCCGGCACCCGGCGCGACCGCGCAGGGGATCGCCCGCGAGGCCAGCACGGTGTTCTCGGACGAGGCCGAGGCGATGCGACGCGCCGCCCTCACCTTCGACGATGTCCGCTATCTCGGACATCACGCGACGGCGGAGGCGTATCGGGATCTCGTCGACACCGACGATCGGATCCGCGGACGCCGCCTGGAAGTGGTGCCGGCGTGAGCATCACAGACAGCGAGCGCACGCCCCTGCTCCCCGCCGCCTCCGACGCCGAACCGCTCTCCACCGCCGAACGCCGCCCGAGTCGCGCGAAGTCCATCATCGGCTGGGCCATCGTCGCGGCGCTCGTGCTGATCGTCACGGTGGTGGGTCTTCGCGTAGCCGCGACGG
>NZ_QOAY01000098.1:29093-31334 GCF_003314775.1 Microbacterium sp. H6
ACCCGGTGCGCGCGGCGCCCTCGACCCCGAGGCCCGCGACGATGCCGGCGCACTCGCGCTCGCGAACATCCTGCGCGATCAGGGCGTCGAGGTCGACGTCCATCGGTCACGAGTCGAGGCCCGCGCGGCGATCGACGCCGACACCACACTGGTCATGGCCGACCCCTACACGCTCACCGACGAAGCACTCGCGACGCTCACCGAACCCGCGGAGCGCGTGGTGTTCCTGTCCACGAGCACGCATCTGCTGAACGAGCTCCGCATCGGCGACAACGCGCCGGGCACATCGTCGGCCGTGAGCGCGGAGTGCGATGTCGCGGAGTTCGCGAAGGTCGGCACGATCCGCGCCGACCGTCTCTTCGCCGCCGCTGACGGCGTGCAGGCCTGCTTCGGGGATTCCGAGGGCGCAGCCGTCCTCGTCGATCGTCGCACCAGTCCTCAGCGCACCGTGGTGGAGGGATCGAGGCTCTTCGGCAACGCCTACCTCGCCGAGAACGGGAATGCGGCCCTCGGACTCGCCCTGCTCGGTCAGACCGACCGCGTCGTCTGGTATGTCCCCAGCTTCGCGGACTCCGACATCGAAGCCGAGCCGGTCGACACGCTGGGCAGCCTCACGCCCCCGTGGGTGACGCCCGCCATCCTGCTGCTGATCGCGGTGGGGGTCGCGACGGCGATCTGGCGCGGCCAGCGGTTCGGTCCCCTCGTCGCCGAGACGCTGCCGGTCACCGTGCGAGCCTCGGAGACGATGCAGGGACGCGCACGTCTCACGGCCAGAGCCGCGGACTCCGCACACGCCGCGCAGGCGCTCCGCGACGGCACTCGGCGACGTCTCGCCCGTCGGCTCGGACTCGCCGTCCACGCCGACGCGGATGAGGTCGCCGACGCGGCATCGGATCGGCTGCGGGTCCCGCGCGGCACGCTCCAGGTACTGCTGGCCGGGCCCCCGCCCGAGGACGACGCCGCCCTGATCGAACTCGCCAGACGCCTCGACCAGCTCGAGACGGCGGTGGACGAGACCGCCCGCACCGACACGACCGCCCATCCCCGAGAAGCAGAGGGAAACACGTGACCGCTGAGAACCATCCCACCGATGACGCCACGCTGCGTCAGGCCATGCACCGGGTGCGCACGGAAGTCGACAAGGCCGTGGTCGGCCAGGCCGGCACCGTCACCGGTTTGCTCGTCTCCTTGCTCGCTCGCGGACATGTGCTGCTCGAGGGTGTGCCCGGCGTCGCGAAGACGCTGGTCGTGCGCTCCTTCGCGCGGGCACTCGGCCTCGACACCAAGCGCGTGCAGTTCACTCCGGACCTGATGCCCGGCGACGTGACCGGCTCCCTCGTCTACGACGCACGTACCGGCGAGTTCGACTTCCGAGCCGGTCCCGTGTTCACCAACATCCTGCTGGCGGACGAGATCAACCGCACGCCGCCGAAGACCCAGGCTGCACTCCTCGAAGCCATGGAGGAGCGCCAGGTGTCGGCGGACGGGGTCAGTCGTCCCCTCCCCGACCCGTTCCTCGTCGCAGCGACCCAGAACCCGATCGAGCACGAGGGCACCTACTCGCTGCCGGAAGCACAGCTGGATCGCTTCCTGATGAAGCTCGTCGTCGGGATGCCGGAGCGCGACGCGGAGGTCTCGGTGCTGCGTCGGCACGCCTCGGGCTTCTCCCCCAGAGAGCTCACCGGAGTGGAGGCGGTGGTCACCGCCGAGGAGATCCGAGCGGCGCAGCACGCTGCTGCCGCGGTCGAGGTGACCGACGACGTCCTCGGCTACGTCGTCGATCTCGCCCGAGCGACCCGCCAGTCGCCCTCGGTCGAGCTCGGCGCCAGCCCCCGCGCCTCCACCGGACTGCTCGCCGCAGCGAAGGCCTGGGCCTGGCTCAACGCGTCTTCGGCGGTCACGCCCGATCATGTGCAGACGATGCTGGTCCCGGTGTGGCGCCATCGTCTCCAGCTGCGCCCCGATGCGCAGATGGAAGGCGTATCCGCCGATGCGGTGCTGACCTCGGTGGTGCAGCAGACCAGGGTGCCGATCTAGGTGTTCATCACCGGTCGCCTCGCCGTCGCCATCGCCGTCGGTATCGTCCCGCTCGTCATCGCCGGGCTCGCGGGCTATCCGGCGTACGCGGTGCTCGGTGCCTGGATCGCTCTGTGCCTGCTGCTCGTCGCCGTCGACGTCGCCCTCGCCGCGAGTCCTCGCTCCGTCACCGTGAGCCGCCGGCTGCCCGCACGCGCGCGGCTC
>NZ_QOAY01000043.1:0-2355 GCF_003314775.1 Microbacterium sp. H6
CGAGCTCGTCGCCGGCGCGGTGCAGCACGGCGGCACGGTCGGCGGCCGGCAGCGCTGCCCACTTCTCGGCGGCGGCGGTCGCTGCGGTGAAGATGCCGTCGAGTTCGGCGTCCGTCTCGACCTTGGCCAGCGCGATGCTGTCCAGACCCAGCGTCGAGCCGACCGAACGGCTCAGGATCTCGCGACCCCAGGCACGGTTCGCCGCGATGGCGGGGTCAGTGTCGGCCTGGTTCGCGAAGCCCGTGGTCGTTCCCGCGGGAGCCTCAGCTGTCCGATCCTGCACCCGATGGGCGGCGGGGACGTACTGCGGATCGTCGTTCGCGAGCGCGGCAAGCGAACGCTCGAAGCGCTCCCGCTCCCGGGTGAGGAGCGTGGGGTTGGAGGCCAGTTCGAACACCGCCGACATGAAGTTCTCCGGGCTGGCGTTCTCCTCGAGGCGGCGCACCAGGTACGCGATCGCCACGTCGAACTCCGCCGGGTTCACGACCGGCGTGTAGAGCAGCAGACGGCCGACGTCCTTGCGGACGGCTTCGGCCTGACCGGTCGCCATGCCCAGCAGCATCTCGTACTCGACGAGGGGATCGGCGCCGGTCGGGTCGGCCACCCCGCGCGCCTGGGCGAGCAGCCAGGTGTAGGCGATGTCGAAGAGGTTGTGACCGGCGATCCCGATGCGCACGGCGTCCAGGCGCTCGGGCGTCATGGCCCAGTCGAGCACCCGCTTGTAGTTGGTGTCCGAGTCCTGCTTGGTGCCGTAGGTGGCGAGCGGCCAGCCATGGATCGCGGCGTCGACCTCCTCCATCGCGAGGTTCGCGCCCTTGACGACGCGCACCTTGATCGGCGCTCCCCCCTTGGCGCGGCGGGCGGCTGCCCACTCCTGCAGGTGCTGCATCGCGCCGAGCGCGTCGGGGAGGTACGCCTGCAGCACGATGCCGGCTTCGAGGTTCTCCAAGCCCGGCTGGTCGAGGATGCTCGTGAAGGCCGCGATCGTCAGGTCGAGGTCGCGGTACTCCTCCATATCGAGGTTGATGAACTTGGCCTTGCCCTTGGCCTCGGCACGCGCGGCGAGCTCGTAGAGCGGGGTGAGCTTCTCCACGACGTCCGCCACGGCCTCGTCGAACGACCACATCGACAGCTGGCTCACGACGCTGGAGACCTTGATCGACACGTAGTCGACGTCGTCGCGGGCCAGGAAGTCACGGGTGCCCTGCAGCCGGTGTCCGGCTTCCCGCTCTCCGAGCACGGCCTCGCCGAGCAGGTTGAGGTTCAGGCGGTTGCCGCTCTTGCGCAGCTTCGCGATGGCGGGGCCGAGCTTGGACGGAGTGGCGTCGAGCACGAGGTGCCCGACCATGGCGCGCAGCACGCGGCGCGAGATCGGCACGACAACGCCGGGGAGCTTCGGCGCCCAGAAGCCGCCGGTCTTGATCGCGGCACGCAGGTATCCGGGCAGCAGCGACGGGGTGATGTCGCTCAGCTCGGCGAGCTTGCGGCCGGCGACGCGCAGGTCTTCCGGGCGCATGACGCCGTCGACGAAGCCGACCGTGAACGCGAGTCCGTTCGGGTCCTTGAGCACCTCGGAGAGGCGCTGGGCGGCCGGCTCGACGGGGTGGGTCTCGCTCTCGGCGAGCCAGCGCTGCACCAGGGCGGCGACGTCTTCGGTGCGGGGGGTGGTGGTGTCGGCGGCGACAGGCATCGGTGGGACCTTCCAAGAGAGCGCACACCGGGATTTCGTGTGCGGCTGGATCATTGTCCTGCCGCTCGGTAGGCTCCGTCTATCAACCGATTTGCGTGGATTCTGTTCAGTTCCTCTGAACGATAGGCGCCGAACGAAGGACCCGCCGTGCTCGACGTGAACAGACTGCGGATGCTGGTGGAGCTGTCGCGTCGCGGGACACTGTCGGCCGTCGCCGACGCCCTGTCCTACAGCAAGGCATCGGTGTCGCAGCAGCTCAGTGCGCTGGAGCGCGACGTGGGCGTGCCGCTGCTGCGCCGGGTCGGGCGCGGGGTGCAGTTCACGCCGCAGGGGAACGTGCTCGTCGCCGAGGCCATCGGCATCCTCGACCAGCTCGAGCACGCCCAGGTCGCCGTCGCCGAATCCCTGACCGAAGTCACGGGCACCGTGCGCATCGCGGTCTTCCAGTCCACGGCACACTCGCTCCTGCCCCGCGGGCTCGAAGCCCTCAAGGAACGTCATCCTGCCCTGCGAGTGGAGGTCACGGAGTCCGACCCGGAGACCGGACTCGTCGGAGTGTCCAGCCGCGACTTCGACCTCATCCTCGCCGAGCAGTACCCGGGCCGCACACGCCCGATCCACGCCGACCTCGACCGGGTGGCGCTCGCACACGACGCGATCGCCCT
>NZ_QOAY01000259.1:0-713 GCF_003314775.1 Microbacterium sp. H6
GACGTGCTCCCGGAGCGGATGCCCGAGGAGTTGCGTTCCGACGAGGGGGATGACGTGGAGTTCGCGCGCACTCCCGAGCTGCATCTGCGCGGCGTCAGGGCGACCTGGCCCGGCGGCACGCCCGCGCTGAAGGGAGTCGACCTCGACCTCCGCGCCGGTGAGCGCGTGCTGGTCGCGGGACCGAGTGGGGCGGGCAAGAGCTCGCTCGCGGCGACCCTGGTCGGCTTCCTGCGCGTGGAGGGCGAGTATCTGGTGGGTGGTCGCGACGCCGCAGAGCTCTCGGGCCCGGCGCTGCGACGCGTGATCGGACTGTGCGAGCAGAGCCCTCAGCTGTTCGACGAGGACATCCGCCAGAATCTGCTCTTCGCGCGCGACTCCGCCTCGGACGAGGAGCTGCTGGCGATGCTCGACCGGGTCGGACTCGGTCACTGGGTGCGGGAGCGCGGGGGCCTCGATGCGAGGGTGGGTGACCGCGGCGCGCTGGTGTCCGGCGGTCAGGCGCAGCGGATCTCGCTCGCCAGGGCGCTGCTGCGCGGCTTCCCCGTGCTGGTGCTCGACGAGCCGACGGCGGGCGTCGATCCTGAGGCATCGGATGCCCTGCTGCGCGATCTGCTGCTGGCCGCGGGGGAGCAGTCGGTGCTGCTGATCTCGCACGTGGCGCCGCCAGCGGGGACGGTCGACCGCGTGGTGCGGATCCACGACGGCCGCACGGT
>NZ_QOAY01000259.1:745-1531 GCF_003314775.1 Microbacterium sp. H6
TGACACCGTTGGCTCCGTGCGGGGAGACCCGCCGGCCGACGTCTCAGACGTTCATGTCCACGGGCGGTTCCATCACGATGCCCTGTGCTTCGAACGCGCGACGGCGCTCTTCGATGCGGCGATGCAGCTCGATCTGGGCAGCGTCGACGAACCGGGGATCGAGGTCGACGGTCTTGGGGTGCGGGTCGCCGTGATTGGCGGCGATGTGCGCGTCGAGCTCGGGGCCGCTGGTCCACGAGGTGATGAGGGCGTACCGCGGTGCCGTGCCGCGGTGCCAGACCGCGTGCCAGAAGCGCTGCGTGTCGACGATGATGCGGGAGCCGGCGCGCAGCGGCAGGCGGATCTCGGTCGCGGGGTCGAAGCGGTCGGAGCGCAGGATCAGCATCGACTCGGTGTCGTCGGAGAGGTTGAAGAACCCGCGCACGACCCAGCCGGTGCCCTCTTCGTTGAGGCGGTTGTTGTCGTCCTGGTGCAGGTTGTAGATCGCGTCGGCGTACTCGTTGGGCTGCAGCTCGATCACGCGGCATCGGCCGATGCCCGCGCCCGGTTCCTGGGCCCGGCGCTGGAGCGTCGGGGCGATCGCGACCTGCGAGTCGACCCAGACACCGTCCTTGTCGGTGCGCGGCGGGGTGTGGTTCCAGAAGCCGTTGCAGTCGACGTCGCCGGCATAGCTGGTGAGCGGGGCGAAGCGCGTGATGCCGGAGGAGCGCCAACCGACGTACTCGAGGCCCAGCCATTCAGCGGGATCGGTGGCGGAGGTGTGGTCGTCGAGCACGACGTAGCCGG
>NZ_QOAY01000259.1:1562-3422 GCF_003314775.1 Microbacterium sp. H6
CGGCCAGTGCCTCGGACGTGATGAAGCCCATGATGGAACCTTCCCGTCATCGCTGCCCCCACAGGCGGCGGGTTGTAAGGCCATCCTAACTCGATCATCCCCGTCCTGGCGGAGCCGCTGCCGGGGAAAACGCCGCCGACCCGCCGATATTCTGGGGGCATGACTCAGCCGCAGGGTGCCCTCCTCGTGGGCAGCGTGAACTACGACGACGCCGAGACCACGATCCGCACCGCCGCGGAGACGCTCGGCACTCGACTCCGCCGCATCCCGGACGGCGAGGTCGGCAAGCGGTTCCACTGGATCATGTTCCAGCCCGACGTGATCGGTCAGGCCGAGGGCATCGAGCGCATCGGCGATGAACCCATCCCGTTCCCCGCCGGCATCGATGCCCGGGGTCTGCGCATCGGCGAGGGCGCGGATGCCTCGGCCATCGAGCTGCCGCCGCTCGGCTACGCAGCCGCCGCGATCGAGTCGTACGCGGTGTTCGAGCGACTGCGCGCCGAGGGTGCGGTTCCGGCGGAGGTGCGATTCCAGGTGTCGTTGCCCACGCCGCTCGCCGTGATCGCCTCGTTCTTCCACGGCGATGATCGCGGCGCCATCGAGCCCGTCTACACCGCCGCGATCCTGCGCGAGCTCGAGGAGATCCTGGCCGCCATCCCGCACGAAGACCTCGCCGTGCAGTGGGACGTCGCCAGGGAGATGGGCATCATCGAGCGCGCGGCCGGGTACGGATCCGTGATGGAGGCCTGGTGGTCCGACGACCCGTTCGACGGACTGGTCGCACGGCTGGCCGCCCTGGTCGACGCGGTGCCCGCCGACGCAGAGGTGGGCGTGCACCTCTGCTACGGCGACGCGGGGGAGAAGCACTTCTTCGAGCCGCGCGACGCGGCGAACCTGGTCCGGTATGCGAACGCCGTCGTGGCCGCATCCGCGCGTCCGCTCACCTGGCTGCACCTCCCCGTGCCGATCGACCACGACGACGAGGCCTACTTCGCCCCGCTCACCGACCTCGCACCGGTCGACGAGCTGTACCTGGGGCTCGTGCACCGGGAGGACGGGGTCGAGGGTGCCGCACGTCGCATCGCCGCCGCTGCTCCGTTCGTCTCCGCGTTCGGGGTCGCGACGGAATGCGGCATCGGCCGCGCACCCGCCGGATCGACCGAGAGCATCCTGCGCACGCACGCCGAGGTCGCCAGCACCTGGTGAGCTGCTGCTCTCGATTCGCGTGGACGCCCCGCGTCGCGTAAGCTGTTCTGCGGTGACGTGTCCGAGCGGCCGAAGGTGCAACTCTCGAAAAGTTGTGTAGGGTAACCCCCTACCGTGGGTTCAAATCCCACCGTCACCGCCACCACGAAGGCCCCGAATCCCCTGGAAACACTGGGATGCGGGGCCTTCGTCACACTCGAAGGGCTGGCTGCGGTAACGCAGCAGTATCCAGCTCATGATCCGTTGGGCCCGGGTCGCCGGCCCGCGAGCCCAGTCTCTCCACTCGCTTGGGCCTAGGCTGGATGAGATTCACCTCGCGAACTCTGTGGCTGGCGCGGGCTGCTCGTGCGCGGGCGTCACCGCAGCGGCGCAGCGCCGATCGGGAGGGAGCCGTTGGGTGCGAGTTCGACGCGGAGGCGTCCGGCGTCGTTGAGCAGCTCTCCCGGTTGCAGGATCGTCCACGACAGTCCGCTCGCTCCGCCTGAGCATGTGGGCACGGTTGGAGCGACCTTCCGCGCTGTCTGAGCCCAGCGACGTGTATTCCGCCAAGGTGGACGGGGTGCGGGTGGCGAGCCCGGGCGCTCTGTCGCCGGTCGATGTCCTCGTCTTCATCTACGCGATCGCGCAGGCCTGGCAGCTCTCTCCGACCGGCCT
>NZ_QOAY01000259.1:3457-6993 GCF_003314775.1 Microbacterium sp. H6
CGGGGCTCGAGGGTGCGCACGACGCCCCCCGCCGCATCGCGGCGCATCGGCGCGCGGTCGTCGCAGCCGTCGAAGGCATGCTCCGAGACGCGTGATGCCCTCGGGGGCGAGCGAGTCGCATCCGAGGGCATCGTGACGATCACGACGGACGGTCGGCTGAGCCGTTCGGCGCCGGGGTGCGCGCAGGACCGGTCCTCCGCGTGATCCACCAGACGGCGGCGGTGATCAGGGCCAGTGCCGCGCTCGGGATGAGGGTGGCGATGGATCCTGCGATCTCTCCCCGGCTGTTGAGCGCGCCGCCGAGATCGACGTGCAGCGTCGTGCCGAGCACGAGGGCCGACACGTTGTAGACGACGTGGAGGACGACGGCGGTTTCGAGTCCGCCGGTGCGCCAAGTGACGATCGCCAAGGATCCGAACAGCACGAGGTAGGAGGTGAGGATGTACGGGTCGAGCGAGCCGTGGAAGAGCGAGAAGAGGGCCGTGGGGATGACGATGCCGATCACCGCGCCGAGGCGGGCGCCCCTCGTCCACCCGCCGATGATGCGGAACATGAACCCGCGGAAGCCGTATTCCTCGCCTGCTGCCGCTAGTGGTGTCAGCAGCATGCCGATCACGAAGTAGGCGACGAGGTCGAATGTCGACCAGGGCACTTGGTCGACGGGCTCCAGGAGGAAGCCGACAGCGACGACCAGGAGCAGCACCGGGCCGAAGGCGAGCAGCGCTCGTCCGAGCACGCCGTATCGGAAGCGTCCGGCTACGGAGTGCATCGACCGGAAGGGGACTCCGTAGAGCACGCGCTGCAGCAGCATGGAGTAGGGGATGAGCAGGGCGAGCGACAGCGCGCCCGCAGCCTGCTGGAGCGGCGTGAAACCAGAGCGCCCCAGGAGCTCCGTATCGACGAGGCGCGCCCCCACCACGAACAGTTGCGCGAAGACGACCATCCCGACGACCACCAGGATGATCGCGAGGATGCCGCGGAGGATGCGACGCTTCTCGCCGGCATATACGCGGTGGTATTCGACGCCAGACGGCACCCGAGGACTCGGGACGGGTTCGTCCGACTGGAGGAGCCAGTTCGGCGCGGTGTTGGTCATGGGTGATCTCCTTGGTTCGTCTGCTGGTGAGGATGAGGCAACCCGATGGGGATGCCGGTGAACCTGCCTGTTGGGTCCCGGTCTCGTTTCACAGCGTCGAGGTGGTAGATGCTGCTGTCGTAGGTCGCGGCGGCGCGTGCGGTGTCGCCAGGTGGGAGAAGGTTCGGGTAGGCGGCAGGGAGGGCGAGGGGGCGGAGCGCGTCGAGAATCCGATCCGCCCAGGCGATCTGCTCGTCGTGACCTTCCGTGTCGGCGGTGGCTGCGATGATCTCGACCATGAGGTGCGGTTCCCGGAGCGCGCATGCGGAATGGTCGGCGCTGATGCGGGTGGCGGCGCCGTGGAAATGGTGGATGTTGATCGCGCTCAGCGGAGACGTGCGGCGTCGCTCTCCGTCCGCCAGAACCTCGATGACCTCGGGGGTGAGGCCGGTTAAGGATGCCGTGCGGAGTGTGTAGTGACGCCCGGAGGGGAACATGCCGTCGAGCGCGTGGAGCGCCTGCTGTGGCGTGGCGGGTCCGATCGTGGATGCCAGAGGCGTTCCCAGACGTTCGATCGCTCGCACCCACCCGGCCCCCTCGTCAGTTTCGCCGCTCCAGTGCAGTGTCACGAGCAGCGCGGCGTGGCCGTCGGGGCCGCTGCCGATCGCGGGGCTGACGGCGAGCTGATCGGGGAAGGTGGGGAGGACCCGGTCGAGGGAGGTGAGCACTTCGCTCATGTCGGCCGTCGGGAAGACGACGGTTCCGGCGAGCATGGCTGGGACTTCCTCCAGGGAGATCTCCAGAGAGGTGACGACGCCGAAGTTCCCGCCCCCTCCGCGAAGTGCCCAGAGGAGGTCCGCGTTCTCCGCATCGGAGGCTGCCACGATCGACCCATCGGCAAGAACGACTTCTGCCGAGATGATGGTGTCGGTTGCGAGGCCGAGAATCCCGAGATAGGGGCCGTATCCGCCGCCGAGGGCGAGCCCGGTGAAACCGACCTCATTGACCGTGCCCACTGCGGCAACGAGGCCGTGTTCCGCGGCGGCATCGATCACGTCCTCCAGCCGGGCCCCGCCCTGGACCGTGGCGGTTCGTGCCGTCGCATCGATCTGGACGCCGCGCAGCTGGGAGAGGTCGAGGGTGACGCCGCCCTTCGCCCGCGCTCGGCCGACCCAGTCATGGCCGCCGCCTCGGACGGCGATCGGCACGTCGCCCGGGACCGATTCGAGCACGTATCGGACATCTGCAGTGCTCGCGACTTGGGCGATGATCTCCGGGCGATGCGTCGGGTGTGCGCTCCAGAGTGCGACAGCCGTCGCGAACGAATCACCTCCCGGCCGGAGCACGCGCTCTCCCATCGCATCGCGCAGACGGCTTGCCAATGCGTCCCAATCGATGTCTCTCGTCATCGTCTCTCCTCTTCGTTCAGGCGGGGGCACCGAGTCGAGCGGCACGGCGTCCCCTGGGGCGAGCTAGCACACTGTGCTAGCTTCTGAGTACGCTAGCACGCTGTAATAGACCGGAGAGCCAATGAACATGCCCCTCACATCGACCCTTCGTCCATTGGGAGGCTTCGAGCGGATCATCGACCTGTACATCTCCCGCAACCCGGTGCAGTTCTCACTCGCCGTCGAACTGGCCTCACCGGTCTCTCCGGAGCAGCTGAGGCACGCGCTCACGGAGCTGCAAGCTCGTCATCCGCTCCTGGCGGCCCGCATCGACCGAGGGGGCGACCGCCCGACCTTCCGTCGGGACCATGCCCCGATTCCTGTGAGGCACGCGCGGGTGAGCGATTGGCAGACCGAAGCCGCCGCCGAGCAGACTCGTCCCATCGACCCCGAGGGCAGCCCGCTGGTCCGTGCAACGCTGATCACCGACGCCGGGCCGACGTGCGCCTCGGCGGTGGTGCTCACGTTCTCTCATCAGATCAGCGACGGACGCGGGGCCCTCCTCGCCGTTCACGATCTGGTCGCCCTGCTGGCAGGACGAACGCGGCGGGCGCGCACCGTCCCGGACGCGCAAGAGGATCACGTGCAGTTCTTGCCTTCCGCCGAAACGCCGTCGGCCAGCCTGCCAGCCGACGAGGAGGCGCCGAGACCCGCTGCTGTCCGGCCCTTCGATGCCGCATCGCCCAGGATCGACGTCGCCGAGCTCGACGCGGTCACGACGAGACTCCTTCGTGCCACCGCCCGAGCGAATGATTCGACGGTTCAGGGGGTCCTGTGTGCTGCTGCGGCACTGGAGATGCTCGACGGCTCACCGCAGGGGCAGGTCCGCATCAACGTGCCCATCGATCTACGTCCGCTCCTCGGGCTCGACGACGCCGTGGTCAATCGATTCGTCGCGACCACCGTGATGCTGAGTGCGACGGCGGAAGACGACTTGTGGTCGCTGGCGCGGCATGCCTCCATGCAGCTGCGGTCCGCTCGGGACCGCGCGGCGGAATCGGTCGCGATGCTCG
>NZ_QOAY01000057.1:0-1766 GCF_003314775.1 Microbacterium sp. H6
TTCAGCTGCGGGTTCTCCGGGTCGGCGGCGAGCATCCCCGCGAGGGCGTCGGCGAGCTGCTGCGAGTGGCCGGGCGCCGTGGCCGCGACGCCCTGGAGAAGCGTCTTCGCTCCCGGCTGCGCGAGAGCCACCACGTCGGCGTTCACCTTGGTTCCGAGGGTGTCGCTGAGCTGCGTCGCGCCGACGAGCACGCCGTTCGCATACGCGTGCGCGCCGTTCACACCGGCGGCGAGGGTGGACATCCCGGAAGAGAGGGTCTGCGCACCGGCATCCGCCTGCGCCATCTTCGTCGCGAGCTCCTGCGCTCCGGCGAGCGCCGTCTGCGCACCTCCGCTGACCTTGCCCGCACCGACCACGGCGGTCGATGCGCCGGCGGCGAGGCTGTTCGTCCCCTCGGCCAGGGTCGTCGCGCCGGTCGCTGCGGTCGTGGCACCGTCGCTCAGCTTCTGCGATCCTTCCTGCGCGCTGGCGGCTCCCGCTGCGAGCTCCTGGGTGCCCTCGGCCAGGCGTGATGCGCCCGTGGAGAGGTCTGCAGCGCCGGCTGCCAGATCGGCCGAACCATCCTTGGCCGATGTCGTGCCGTCGGCGAGTTCGGAGGCACCGGCGGCGATCTTGCCGGTGGTCACCAAGAACAGGACCACCATGGCGGCCAGCAGCAGGCTGAGCACGATGACGGCGATGCGCATGCCGATTCCGTGCGAATGGGGCGTGGTACTCGTCATCGAGGACTCCTGGGGGTCAGTGGCGTCGTTGCCACCGGTGACTGTATGGCTGCGCCGAGGCGCGAGTGACGGATTTGCCGCTCGAAACCAAGTTCCAGCGCTCATGACACTGAGTTTCTTGTGAGGTATGCACAAAGGGACGTGGCCGACGGCCGTGTCCTCCGCGAAAACGGGCCGTAACATCTCCGACTCACGCGCCGCCTAGCCTCGTGCGCATGGCGAAGAAGAAGGCACCGGCGTGGCAGTGGTCGGAGGACGGACTCAACTTCCGCACCCGCAAATGGGTGCGCCCCGAGGACCTGAACGCGAACGGCTCCCTGTTCGGCGGGAGTCTGTTGAAGTGGATAGACGAGGAAGCGGCGATCTACGCGATCGTGCAGCTGGGCAACTATCGCGCCGTCACCAAGCACATCTCGGAGATCAACTTCGAGGCCTCGGCCGTGCAGGGCGACCTGATCGAGATCGGCCTGCAGGCGACGCATTTCGGCACCACGTCGCTGACCATGCGCGCGGTGGCGAGGAACATGATCACGCGCAAGCGCATCCTCACGATCGACAAGATCGTGTTCGTGAGCCTCGACGACGACGGAGTGCCGACCCCGCACGGGTACGACGAGATCACCTACGACCGCGACCGGATGCCGACGGAGCGCCTCGCGACCGGGACGATCCGCCTCCCCTCGCCGTGAGTCACGGCCGATGCGGCGCCGAGCCGACGGGTTCGCGGGCGCTGAGTCACCCCCTCAGGCGCGCACTGCCCCCCGGTGTGCGTCGCGCGAGGAGGTGACCCGGTCGGTGAGCGGCGCTTCATCATCGAAGGCCGGTACGGCCGCAAAGGCCTGGGCGAGATCGGCGATCAGGTCGTCGACGTCCTCCAACCCGATCGACAGCCGCAGCACGTCGGCTGCCGGACGGGCCTCCGGCGGCACCGGCCGATGGGTGAGCGCCGCCGGATGCTGGATCAGCGAATCCACACCGCCGAGCGAGACCGCGTGCGTGAACAATGCGGTCGCCGTCGTGACGGCGGAGGCCGCGGCGAACCCG
>NZ_QOAY01000057.1:1914-2107 GCF_003314775.1 Microbacterium sp. H6
GCCGAGTCCCGGATAGAACACCTCCGCCACCTCGGGCCGGTCGCTCAGCCACTGCACGATCCGACGCGCGCTCTCCTGCTGGTGCCGCACCCGCACCGGCAGCGTGGTGAGACCGCGGTGCAGCAGATAGGCACCGAGCGGATGCAGCAGCCCGCCGGTCACGGCCCGCACGCGGCGAAGCGCCTCCGCGGTC
>NZ_QOAY01000057.1:2207-5771 GCF_003314775.1 Microbacterium sp. H6
GCGCTGTGCAGTGACATCGCGGCCCCCAGATCGATGGGGTTCTGCAGCACAGGGGTCGCGAACGTGTTGTCGACCACGACCGGGACCGCGCCCGCCTGCCGCACCACGTCGGCGATGTCGGCGATGTCGAGGGTGGGATTCGCCGGCGTCTCCACCACGACCAGGCCGGTGTCGGGACGCATGGCCGCCGCCACTTCGTCGGGGTGGCAATAGGTGGTCTCGACACCGAGCAGCCCGGAGCCGAGCAGATGGTCGGTGCCGCCGTAGAGCGGACGCACCGCGACGACGTGCCGCGCGCCGGTGGCTCCGGTGTGAGCGAGGATCACCGCCGTCATCGCGGCCATGCCAGAGGCGAAGGCCACGGAGGCGTCGGCGTGCTCGAGCTCGGCGAGCGCCTCTTCGAACCGAGCCACCGTCGGGTTCCACAGCCGCGCGTAGACCATGCTGCCGTCGGCCGGGGGACGACCGCCCGTCGCCATGGCCTCGTACGAGTCGCCACCGCGCTCGATGTCGGGCAGCGGATTGGTCGTCGACAGGTCGATCGGCAGCGCATGCACCCCGAGACCCTCCAGATCGGAGCGCCCGCTGTGGACGGCGACGGTATCGGGATGCAGCGGTGCAGTCATGACTCCACGTTGCTGGAATCACGGCAGAAGCGCAGGAATTCGACAGAGCACGCCGAATCGAGGAACCGGAACGCTATTGTGTGCAATGTCCCGCAGGCGAGGAGGCCTCACGTTGGCGAAAGCACAACTCGACGAGATCGACCTCGAGCTGCTCGCGGTGCTGACCCGCGACGCCGAGACCACCAACAAGGCGCTCGCGCATCGGCTCGGTCTCGCCGAATCCACGTGCGCGCATCGGGTGCGGGCACTGCGCGAGCGCGGTGTGATCCGCGACACCCGTATCCGCGTCGACGGGGCGGCTCTCGGCTTCCCCCTGCAGGCGATCATCAAGGTGCGCCTCGCCAACCACACCGGAGCCAAGGTCACAGCGCTCTTCGACGCGCTCGCCGGCATCCCTCGTGTCCTGCAGGTGTTCCACGTCGCCGGTGTCGACGACTTCCTGGTGCACGTCGCCGTGCAGGACGCGACGGCACTGCGCGACATCGTGCTCGAGCACATCACGATCCACCCCGTCGTCCGCGGCACCGAGACCCAGCTCGTCTTCGAGCTCCGCGACGGACCGGGGGTCCTCTCCCCCTGACCGCTCTCCTTGGCTGACCGTTCTCCTGGCGCCGACCCATGGGCCAGGATGGAGTGCACGCCAGCAAGGAGCAAGGGAGCACCATGAGCCGCAGCGCCACCGCCGCCACGCACACCATCCGGGAGATGCGGGACTTCCTCTTCACGAACGCGACCGACTACGCCGCGGCGCGAGAGGGATTCGTCTGGCCCGAGGTCGACGAGTTCAACTTCGCGCTCGAGTGGTTCGACGTCATCGCCGGCGAGAAACCCGACCGACCGGCCGTGCAGATCGTGGAGGCCGATCTGAGCCTGCACTCCTGGACTTACGGGGAGCTCTCGACGCGCTCCGACCAGGTGGCCGCCTGGCTCACCCGCATAGGTATCCGCCGCGGCGACCACGTGATCGTCATGCTGAACAACACGATCGAGCTGTGGGAGGTGATGCTGGCGATCACGAAGGTCGGAGCCGTCTCGATCCCGACATCCACGCTCCTGTCCGCGGCGGATCTCGCCTACCGCGTCGATCACGGGCGCGCACGAGCTGTCGTCACGCTCGGAACGCTCGCCGACCGCCTCACCGGCATCGACCCCGGCATCCTGCGCATCGGCGTGGGCGCTGACCTGCCGTCCGGATGGGCGCCCTTCGACGACGCCGCAGCGGCGCCCACGAGCTTCGAACCCGACGGCCCCACCCCGTCATCCGACACGGCACTGCTCTACTTCACCTCCGGCACCACCAACCGGCCCAAGCTCGTGCAGCACACGCACGCCTCGTACCCGATCGGACACCTGTCGACCATGTGGTGGCTCGGCGTGCGCCCCGACGACGTGCACCTGAACATCTCGTCGCCGGGGTGGGCCAAGCATGCCTGGTCGAGCTTCTACTCGCCGTTCCTCGCCGAGGCGACCGTCTTCGTCTACAACTACGCCCGCTTCGACGCGAACACCCTCATGCAGGTGATGGACACCCATCACGTGTCGACCTTCTGCGCGCCGCCGACGGTGTGGCGCATGCTGATCCAGGCCGACCTCGCCCGCCTGACGCACCCGCCACGCGAGCTCGTGGGCGCGGGAGAACCCCTGAACCCCGAAGTCATCGACAGGGTGCGGGAAGCCTGGGGCGGAACGATCCGCGACGGTTTCGGACAGACCGAGATGACGGCCTGCATCGGGAACTCTCCCGGGCAGACCGTCAAGGTCGGGTCCATGGGACGACCTCTGCCCGGGTACCCGGTCGTGCTGCTGGACCCCGTCACAAGAGAGGTCGTCGACGGAGAGGGCGAGATCGCGCTCGACCTGGCGCACCCGCCGCTCGGGCTCATGGCCGGGTACTACGACGACCCTGAGAAGACCGCGGAGTCCCGGGCGGGCGGCTACCACCACACCGGCGACATCGCCGTGCGCGACGACGAGGGGTACCTCACCTACGTGGGTCGCTCCGACGACGTGTTCAAGGCCTCGGACTACAAGATCTCGCCCTTCGAGCTCGAGTCGGTGCTGCTCGAGCATGAGCTCGTGGTCGAGGCGGCCGTGATCCCGAGCCCCGATCCCACGCGCCTGGCCGTGCCGAAGGCCTACGTCTGCCTTACTCCGGACTCCACGAACACCGAGACCGAGGCGGCGCGTGCGATCTTCGCGTACGCGCACGAGCGCCTGTCATCGCATCTGTGGGTGCGGATCATCGAGTTCGTGCCCGAGCTGCCGAAGACGATCTCGGGCAAGATCCGCCGTGTGGAGCTGAGGGCGCGCGAAGCGGAGCGGGTGCAGTCGGGCGACGAGAGCGGACAGCACCGCGACCGCGACTACCGCTGAGCGCTCAGCGGACGATGGCGATCGAGGCCGTCGCCGGTCCGGTCTTGGTGAGCACCGGCTTCGACGTCGGAGCGGGGGGAGCCTTCGAGGCCGGGATCGCGGTCGGCAGTGCCTCCTCGACCGTGCGGTCGGTGCGCCCGACACCGCCCGCGTCGACGATGGCACGCACGATGCTCCCGACGATCAGCATCGCCACGAGCGATCCGCCCGCCAGGATCAGCGGCGTCCAGTCGCGCGCGAACGACGCCGCGAAGCTCATCAGCGCTCCCACGATCCACAGTCCCACCGCGCCCCCGGCGAGCCCACCGGCTCCCCGGACGATGGCGACCGCCGCGACGATCGCGAAGATGGCGGCGAGCGCCGCACCCACGTAACCGATCGGCACCATCACCGCAGCCAGATCGCTGGCCACTCTCAATGTCGTCATGACGACCCCCCGTCAGTGGTTACTCCACTCATTCGACATTAGAAGTGTCTCCCGGGGAGGGCATCCGTCTCAAGTGCGATCCGCATCATCCTGGAGAGGGATATCCGTGCACTGCGGACAAAGCGACGAGATCGTCAG
>NZ_QOAY01000057.1:5819-6110 GCF_003314775.1 Microbacterium sp. H6
GCGCGGCCAGCGCAGGCGGCGCGCGCGGAGGACGCGGACGGGCTGGGTGACCACGGCGTCCACGACCATCGACCCGTCGGTCGGCCCGACGATCGCGATGGCCGAGGTCTCGGTGGCCTCCGCCGGGTCGATGGGCAGCCGACCGAGGGCGCGGTGCGCGCGGACGTACGCGGGGACGAGCAGGACGATAGCGCCGAGCCAGGCGAGCGGGTTGCTGAGGGCGACTCCGTCGAATCCGATCCACGCGCCCAGCACGATGGCCGCTCCCACGCGCATCACGAGCTCGATCAC
>NZ_QOAY01000057.1:6144-7193 GCF_003314775.1 Microbacterium sp. H6
CCGGTGACCGTGGGGACGAGCGTGTGACCGAGTCCCTGCAGGGCTCCCCGCAGGACGAACAGCATGCCCAGCGCCCAGTACCCGCATCCGTTGATGATGAGCATCCGATGCGCCTCGTCGACGACGTCGTCCGACCCCTCGCCGATGAACAGACGGACCATCGGCGCACCGAAGGCGATGAGCAGTCCACCGAGCACCAAGCCGGCGACGACGGCCATCCAGGTCGCCTCGACCACACCGCGACGGATGCGGTCGGGACGCCGACCCCCGTGGTTCTGCGCGGCGTACATCGAGACAGCGAGTCCGAGCGATGACAGCAGGGCCACCGCGAGACTGTCGACGCGGGATCCGGTCGTGTAGGCCGCGACCGCATCCGCCCCCAGGGTGTTGAGCGCGACCTGTACGGTCAGCGTGCCGATCGCGATGATCGACGCCTGGAATCCCATGGGCAGACCGAGGCGCAGGTGCTCAGCGACGTCACCGCTGGTGATCCGCCAGTCCGCACGGCGCAGGTGGAGCATGGGCAGCCGACGACGCACGAACTCGAGGCACAGGGCGACCGAGACCGCCTGGGCGACCACGGTCGCGAGCGCGGCTCCGCCCACACCCCACTCCAGCGGCCCGACCATCAGGACGACGAGCCCGACGTTCAGGGCGCACGACACGGTGAGGAACACCAGCGGGGTCTTGGAATCTCCGATCGCACGGATGATCGCGGAGAGGTAGTTGAAGAACATCGTCGCGCTCGCACCGAGGAAGCTGATCTGGGTGAAGATCGTGGCCTCGGCCATCAACTCGGGCGGCGTCTGCAGCAGCGCGAGGATCGGACCGGCGAGGAGGGGCGCTCCGATCGTCAGGATCACACTCGTGATGACGCTCAGCAGAACACCGGTCGCGACCGAACGGCGCACGGCCGCGTCATCCCTCGCGCCGAAGGCCTGGGCGATCGGGATCGCGAAACCGCTCGTCAGTCCCCAGGCGAACCCGAGCAGCAGGAACAGCAGGCTGCCGGTCGCGCCGACCGCCGCGAGGGAGGTGACGCCGAGGTG
>NZ_QOAY01000057.1:7213-10385 GCF_003314775.1 Microbacterium sp. H6
GACCGACGACGATGGCATCGGCGAACTGGTACAGCTGCTGCACCACGTTCCCGAGCAGAAGGGGGATGGAGAAGGCAAGGATGACGCGCCACGGGCGGCCCGTGGTGAGAGAGGTGGCCATGAAGGAGCGGCTCGCAGAACTGGGGGGTTGATCGGGGGTGCGACAAGCCTATCGAATCGATTCGGCGCGACGGAATACCGTATCTCGATTCCGAGCATCGCGCGGTCGACGGGTACCTTCGGATCGACGCAGTCGACGACGACCGGAGGAAGAAAGTGACCGAGCAGTACACGGGGGAAACCGGACGCGAGCGCGATGTCGCCGCAGACGGAGAGGAACAGCACCTGCGGCGCGCACTGAGCAACCGCCACATCCAACTGCTCGCGATCGGCGGCGCCATCGGCACCGGACTGTTCATGGGCAGCGGCAAGACCATCTCGGTCGCGGGCCCATCCGTGATCTTCGTCTACATGATCATCGGCTTCATGCTCTTCTTCGTCATGCGGGCGATGGGCGAACTGCTGCTGTCGAACCTGAAGTACAAGTCGTTCAGCGACTTCGCGAGCGATCTGCTCGGCCCGTGGGCGGGGTTCTTCACCGGCTGGACCTACTGGTTCTGCTGGGTGGTCACCGGAGTCGCCGACGTGATCGCGATCGCCGGCTACACGGACGCACTCATCCCCGGAATCCCGCTGTGGATCCCCGGCATCCTCGTGATCGTGGTCCTGCTCGCCCTGAACCTGCCCACCGTCGCCGCGTTCGGCGAGATGG
This sequence comes from Microbacterium sp. H6, assembly GCF_003314775.1. Classification (NCBI taxonomy): domain Bacteria; kingdom Bacillati; phylum Actinomycetota; class Actinomycetes; order Micrococcales; family Microbacteriaceae; genus Microbacterium; species Microbacterium sp. H6. The sequence goes on from NZ_QOAY01000057.1 coordinate 7,986, forward strand.
AGTTCTGGTTCGCGCTGATCAAGATCGTCGCGATCGTCGCGCTCATCGTGACCGGACTCGTGATGATCTTCACCGGGTTCCAGCACGACGCCGGCACCGCGAGCTTCTCGAACCTGTGGGACAAGGGCGGCATGTTCCCGCACGGATTCATGGGCTTCGTCGCCGGGTTCCAGATCGCCGTTTTCGCCTTCGTCGGCATCGAGCTCGTGGGAACCGCCGCGGCCGAGACCAAGGACCCGAAGCGCAACCTCCCCAAGGCGATCAACGCGATCCCGATCCGCGTGCTGCTGTTCTACGTGGGCGCGCTCATCGTGCTGATGGCGGTCACCCCGTGGACCGAGTACGTGGCAGGCGAGAGCCCCTTCATCGCGATGTTCGCCCTCGCGGGTCTGGGCATCGCCGCGACCGTCGTGAACCTCGTGGTGCTGACCTCGGCCATGTCGAGCGCCAACTCCGGCATCTACTCGACCTCGCGCATGGTGTTCGGACTCGCACAGGACGGCGACGCCCCGCGCATGTTCGCCCGCCTCTCCCGCCGCCGCGTGCCGCAGAACGCGCTGTTCCTGTCGTGCATCCTGCTGCTCTCCGGTGTGGTGCTGCTGTATGCGGGCAAGGACATCGGCACGGCCTTCGACATGGTGACCACGGTCTCGGCGCTGTGCTTCATGTTCGTGTGGACGATCTTCCTGTGCAGCTACCTCGTGTACCGGCGCACGCGCAAGGACAAGGTCGCCGCATCGACGTTCCGGCTGCCCGGCGGCGTGTCCATGGTCTACGTCGTGCTGGCGTTCTTCGTGTTCATCCTGTGGGCGCTCACGACCCAGCCCGATACGTTGACCGCGCTGCTCGTGACACCGATCTGGTTCGTGGTGCTGTTCGTGGCGTGGCTGTTCGTGCGCCGCTCACCGAACCACCTGGCGCGGCATGCGGCACACATCGCCCACCTGCGCGACGATTCGGTGGAGGCGGACTGACGGTTCCCCGTTTCGAATCAGGCGACGGCCGGCTTCGGGACGAACAGGCGCTTGCGGAGGGCGAGGAACAGCAAGATCATGCCGGCGCTGAGGAGGATGTGGCCGAGGCCTGCGATGCCGGCGATCATGCCGCTCGACTCCTGGCCGAGCACCGTGAGGCTGCCGTGCCAGATCATCATGGCCGTCGTGAGCACGAGGCCCGCGTTGTACAGCCAGAAGAACCAGCCGAACAGGCGGCTCTCGGACAGCGTGAACGCTTTCTCGAGGAGCAGGACGATCAGCAGGACGACGAAGCCGAGCACGAGCAAGTGCGTGTGCACCAGGCCGAGCTGCGTCGACTCGCCCTCGGGGAAGTCGTTGATCTTGGTGAACTCTCGGTAGAAGAGTCCGGAGGCGACGCCCACGAGCATGTAGGCGAACGCGGCGGAGAAGAGGCGGCGCATCGGAATCCTTTCGGTCTGATCCCAGCCTCGCCGGGGTGACCGTTCCGGGGATCCATCGAACGGTTGAGAACGGGCCCGTCGAGGGCGCAGCCGTTCGAAAGACCCAGCCGCTTAGAGGACCCAGCCCGTTCAGAGCAGACAGACGGCTCAGAGCAGACCGGTGTCGTGCGCGATGGCGATGGCACGTGCGCGACTGTCGGCACCGAGCTTCTCGAACACGTGCACGAGGTGGGTCTTCACGGTGGCCTCCGTGACGAACAGGGTCTTCGCGATCTCGCGGTTGGATGCTCCGGTGTCGAGCAGACGCAGCACCTCGAGCTCCCGGTCGGTCAGGCGCACCCGCGGCGCACGCATCACCCGCACCACCCTCTCGCTGAGCTCGGGGGTGAGCACAAGCGCCCCCGACGCCGCCTGGCGGATCGCGCGCGCGATGTCGTCCGGCGCCACATCCTTGAGGAGGTAGCCCGCGGCTCCCGCCTCGATGGCTCCCAGGATCTCGGCGTCGCGGTCGAACGTCGTCAGGATCAGCACCGCGGGTGCCGGTTCCTGCGCGCGGAGGGCGGCGGTCGTCTGCACGCCGTCCATGCCCTCGCCGAGCCGCAGGTCGCACAGCACGACGTCCGGATGCAGGTGCCGCGCAAGGGCCACGGCCTCCTCACCGGATGCCGCTTCCCCCACCACCTCGACGTCATCGCGATGGTCGAACAGCGAGCGCACGCCGGCCCGGACGATGGGGTGGTCGTCGACGAGCAGCACGCGCACCGCGGTCATCCCTCCCCTCCGTTCCGTCGCCCCTGAGCGGTGCCGCCGAGGGGGATGTGCGCCGAGAGCGCGGTGCCGTCTCCCGGGGCGCTCTCCACGTCGAGCCCTCCGCCGAGTTCCCGCAGGCGCGCGCGCATCGAACGCAAACCGTAGCCACCACCCGTGCTGCCGACGCCACCCTGCGCGTCCCGCTGCCGGTCCCACTGCCGCGCGTCGAAACC
>NZ_QOAY01000057.1:10503-12340 GCF_003314775.1 Microbacterium sp. H6
GCGAGGGTGACGACGACCCTGGTCGCGGATGCGTGGGAGCGGACGTTCGCGAGGGCCGACTGCGCCGTGCGCAACAGGGCGACCTCGGCGTCGATGCCGAGCGACGGCAGGTCGTCGTCGGCGTGCAGCGTCGCCTCGATCCCGGTCTCCTCGGCGAGGCGCTCGAGCATGCGGGCCAGGGCGTCGCCGAGCGCGGTGGATTCGAGCTCGGCCGGCATCAGGGCGTTCACGATGCGCCGCGCATCGGCCATCCCCTCCGCAGCGAGCGCACCGATCTGTTCGAGGGCACGGGTACGCTGCGCCGGGTCGTCCGCCTCCAGGGCGGACCGTGTGAGCATCCCGATCGACGACAGGCTCTGCGCCACGGTGTCGTGGATGTCGCGCGACACCCTGGTGCGCTCCTCGCTCGCCCCCGACTCGCGCTGGGTGCGAGCCAGCTCGTCCTGCAGCGCGGCCATCTCCTCCTGGGTGGCCACGAGCGAGGCGATCAGTCGGCGTCGCTCCCGTCCATCGCGGACGAGCTCGAGGTATCCGCGGGAGATCCCTAGAGCGAAGACTCCGCCGACGAGAGGCCCGATCACGTTCGCATAGGTCGTGGTGCCGGTGTGCAGCAGCGGAGCGGTCACCACGACGACGAGGACGGCCGCGCTGAGCAGCAGCGCCCAGCGCAGGCGCATCACGAACCCGGCGAGCAACCACAGGGGGAACGCGAGCCAGACGAACTCCGGCGACACCACGACCGCGCCGAGCCAGATGAGTGTGAGTCCGAGCAGCCACCACGTCGCCAGACGGCGGTCGGAGGTGCGCTCGCTGAGCAGCAACCCTCCTCCGTACCAGCCGAGGAAGACGAGCGAGAGGGCGAGCACCCACGGCAGCGGGACGCCGTCCGCCGCCGCGCGCCAGGCTCCGACCACGAGCAGCACCACGGTGATGACGGCCTGGCCGATCCGGATGGACCCCACCAGGCTCGCCCACGTGCGCGGAGCGCGGAAGCCTGCCGCGCGCTCCGGCCGCGACGACTCCGGTCGCGACGACTCCGGCCGCGACGACTCAGCTCGCATCTCGGGTGCTGGGGACGGCGGCATGCTCGTATTCTCCCCCGTCCGGCCGTTCTCCGCCTCGATCCGCCCGGGATCTTCTCCGCCCTGCGGTTCCCGGCCACCACATCCGCTCGCCGACGATCGCGAAGATCGCCGGAACCACCAGTGTGCGCACCACGAAGGTGTCGACCAGCACTCCGATGCCGACGATGAGCCCGATCTGCCCGAGCGTGACCAGGGGCAGCAATCCGAGCGCGGCGAACACCGCGGCGAGCACGACACCCGCACTGGTGATGACGCCACCCGTCGCCGTGAGTGCGCTCACCATCCCCTGACGGGTGCCGACGGTCCGTGCCTCCACGCGAGTCCTGTGGACGAGGAAGATCGTGTAGTCGATCCCCAGCGCCACGAGGAACAGGAACGAGAGCAGCGGCACCTGCAGGTCCAGCGCCTCCCATCCGAACAAGACTCGGCTCAGCCAGGTGCCCGCACCGATCGCGGCGACCGCGCTGAGGATGTTCACCGCGAGCAGCAACACGGGTGCCACCAGGGAGCGCAGGAGCACGATGAGCACGAGCAGACTGACCGCGAGCACGAGGGGAACGATCAGGAGCAGGTCGCGCTGGTTGCCCTCGCGGGCGTCGAGGTCGGCCGCCACCGGGCCACCGACCACGGCGTCACCGGGCACGGCGTGCGCGGCCTCTCGCACTGCCCCGACCAGGTCGAGGCTCTCGGGCGTTCCCGGCGCGGGATGTCCCACGACGAGCAGCCGGACGAGCGCGCCGTCGGTGCTCTCC
>NZ_QOAY01000076.1:0-268 GCF_003314775.1 Microbacterium sp. H6
CCTTGCCGGTCTGCGCCTCCTCGACCAGCCGCGCCATCCGGGCCAGCTCGGTGTCGGCGCCGACGCGGGTGATCTGCACGAGCAGGCGCCCGCCGGTGTTCACAGTCGCGCCGACCACGCGGGCGCCGGGGGCGACTTCGACCGGCACGGACTCGCCGGTCAGCATCGACTCGTCCACCGCGGACATTCCCTCGGTGACGAGGCCGTCGGCGGGGATCTTCTCACCCGGCCGCACCACCACGACATCACCCGGAACGAGCTGTGCGAC
>NZ_QOAY01000076.1:309-6024 GCF_003314775.1 Microbacterium sp. H6
GACGCGCTGCTCAGTGCCTTCGCGGAGGATCACTGCGTCCTTGGCGCCGAGCTCCAGCAGGGCGCGCAGGGCCTCGCCGGACTGCCGCTTGGCACGAACCTCGAGGTAGCGGCCGAGGAGGATGAACACGGTCACCAGCGCGGCGACCTCCAGGTACACCTCGTGGCCACCGGCCTGCGGGGTGCCGACGAAGGTGACGCTCATCCGCATTCCCGGCATCCCCGCACCGCCGAAGAACAGCGCGTACAGCGACCAGCCGAACGCGGCCAGCACCCCGACGCTGATCAGAGTGTCCATCGTCGCCGCCCCGTGCCGGGCATTGATCGCCGCGGCGCGGTGGAACGGCCACGCCCCCCACACCACCACCGGCGCGGCCAGGGTGAGCGTGAGCCACTGCCAGTAGGTGAACTGCAGGGCGGGGATCATCGACAGCACCGCGACCGGCACCGCCAGCACCGCCGAGACGATCAGCCGCTGCCGCAGCGACGCCAGCTCATCGTCCCGCGGGATGGTCTGCTCAGCCGTGTCGGGCACAGGCGGGGCTGGGAGGCTCGCTCCGTACCCCGCCTGCTCGACCGCCGCGATCAGCTCCTCCACCGGCACCGGGGCCTCCGAGTGCACGCGGGCCTTCTCGGTGGCGAAGTTGACCGTCGCCTCCACCCCGGGCAGCTTGTTCAGCTTCCGCTCGACCCACGTCGCGCACGACGCGCAGGTCATCCCGGTGATGTCGAGATCGACGTCCAGCGTGCTCATGAGGCTGCGGCGAGGCTGTACCCGGCCTCCTCCACCGCCGCCCGCACCCGCTCCGCATCCACCGGCGTCGCGCTGGACACCGTCACCGTGGACACGCCACCGGCGTGCAGATCGACCGCGACGTCGGAGACACCGTCGATCGCGGAGACCTCCTCGGTGACGCTACGCACGCAGTGCGCGCAGGTCATCCCCTCCACCAGGAACTGCGCCGACACGGTCTCACCCGCCGCCGTCTGCTGCGCCGGCGCGCCGGTGTCGGTGGCTGCCGTGGCGTGGGAGGTGGGGCTGCAACAGGCGCAGCCACCGCCGGTGCTGGTCGCCTGCAGGCCGAGGTCCTGGACTCCCTGTCCGGTCATGATGTGCTCCCTTCAAGAGCGTTGAACGATGTGAGTGGGGACGACGTTAGGAGCGCACGAGGCGCGCGATCGCGGCGTTCGCCTCGCGGAGCTTCTCCTCCGCGAGCGGGCCGCCTTCGGCGGTCGCCTGCGCGACGCAATGCGCGAGGTGGTCTTCCAGCAGCGACAGCGCGACGGACTCCAGCGCCTTCGTCGCCGCCGACACCTGGGTCAGCACGTCGATGCAGTACACGTCCTCGTCGATCATCCGCGCGATCCCGCGCACCTGACCCTCCGCGCGGCTCAGCCGCGCCAGCAGCGCCGGCTTGTTGTCCACATACCCGTGTGCCATCTCGCACCTCCACCCACAATCTACCATACCCTGTAGGGGTACAGGGTGTAGGGTGAGGTCATGACCGGCATCCAGGAGCCGCGGCCCGCACAGACCACCCGTTGGCCCGTCGTGACGGGCGGTCCCAGCTCGGGCAAGACCACCACGGTCAACCTGCTGCGGGGCCGCGGGTACACGACCACAATCGAGCACGCCCGCCACTACATCGACCTGCAACGGATCACCGGGCGCAGCACCGCGGAGGTGCGGGCACGGCAGAGCGAGTTCCAGCGCGCCGTCGTCGACATGCAGATCGAGCAGGAACGCTCCCTCGACCCGCAACAGACCGTGTTCCTGGACCGTGCTCTGCCGGACTCGCTCGCCTACTACCGCTTCCTCGGCCTCGCCCCCGGCACCGCTCTGCTGGGCGCGCTGGCCGGCGCCCGGTACGCGACGGTGTTCCTGCTTGACCTGCTCCCGCTGGCGTCCGACTACGCGCGCACCGAGGACCCCGCCGCGCAGCGGCGCATCCACGACCTGCTCGGGCTGGTGTACCAGGAGCTGGGCTTTCCCGTCGTCACCGTCCCCGCACTCGCCCCCGACGCGCGCGTCGACTTCATCCTCGAACGAGCATCGGCCGGCACTCCAGCCGAGAGGGGCGTGAGCTGATGGGCGCGGGGAGTAGCCGGTACCGGCAGATCGGGGCCGTGCTGCGCCGGCACGGACTCGGCGTCCTGGCCGGCGTGCTGGGCCTGGGCGGCTTGGTGCCGTTCCACCGCGGCGCCCTCGGACACGCCCGGCAGGAGGACCCCTACACGAACCCCGAGCATGTGCGGGTCGCGTTGGAGGAGCTCGGGCCGACGTTCGTGAAACTGGGCCAGATCCTCTCCACCCGGCACGATCTGCTCCCCGCGGCATGGGTCGCCGAGTTCGCCAAACTGCAGGACGACGTCGCCGCGGCACCGTGGGAGGGCATTCGGGACGTGCTCCGTGAAGAGCTCGGCGCCGACCCAGAGCACGTGTTCGCCCAGTTCGACCCGGTGCCGCTGGCGGCGGCGTCCATCGGGCAGGCGTACGCGGCAACTCTTCACGACGGCACCGAGGTCGTCGTGAAGGTGCGCCGGCCCGGCGTGGTCGCGCAGGTGCATGAAGACCTGGACATTCTCCGCAACCTCGCCGACCGCGCCGACCGGCGCTGGGATGCCATCCGGCAGTACGACCTGCCCGGGCTGGTGGAGGAGTTCTCCCGCACGCTGCGTGCCGAGCTGGACTACCTGCAGGAGGCCCGCAACGCCGAACGGTTCGCGCAGGAGTTCGCCCACGCGGCGCGGGTGCGGATTCCCCGCGTGCACGGGGAGACCACGACCTCGCGCGTGCTGACCCTGGAGCGGATGAGCGGGGTGCGGATCGACGACCTGGAGGGCCTGGACGCCGCCGGCATCGACCGGGTCGCACTCGCGCGGCTGGGTGCCGACATCGTGCTCACGATGGTGTTCGACAACCGGTTCTTCCATGCCGACCCCCATCCCGGGAACATGTTCGTGCAGCCCGACGGCGCGCTCGCGCTGATCGACTTCGGGATGGTCGGGGAGCTCACCGAACAGACCACGGACGGCCTCGCCGGCATCGTGCTCGCCTTCACCCGCGACGACCCGGACACCCTCACCACCGCCCTGATAGAACTCTCCCGGACCGCCGACGTCGTCGACCGGGCAGGGCTGCGGCAGGCGATCACCGCGTTCACGGCCCGCTACCGGGGCCGTTCGCTGTCGGAGATCAGCCTCGCAATCATGCTCCAGCAGCTGCTCGGCATCCTGCAGCAGCACCAGCTGCACCTTCCGCAGGAGACGGCGCTGCTGTTCAAAGTGCTGATGATGGCCGAAGGGACCGCGGCGCGGCTGGATCCGGACTTCCAGATGCTCGACGCCCTGCAGCCCTACGCTGAGCAGCTCACCCGCGCCCAGCTGTCCCTGCCGGCTCTGGCCCGGCGATGGGCGCGCGCGGGAGCCGACACCGGGGCACTGCTCACCGAGCTGCCCGCCACCCTGAGCCGGCTCCGGCATCTCCTCGAAGACGGCGGGTTCGAGGTGCACCTGCGCGCGACGGAGCTGGAACCTCTCGTCGGGCGCGCCGAACGCGTCGGCAACCGTGTCGTCGCGGGAATGATCGCCGCCGCGCTGATCAGCGGGATCGGCACCCTCGTCGGCGGGAACACGAAATGGCGCTCCCGGGAAGGCGTCCTGATCGGCGCCGGGACCGGCACGATCGGCGCCCTCGGCAGCTATCTGCTGTGGACGCTGCGGCGCCGCCGACCCCGCCCCTGACCCGCGCACGGCTCAAGAACACCACGAAAGGAGACGAAGATGGACAGGATCAGAGTCGGCGTCAACGGGTACGGAGTGATCGGCAAGAGGGTCGCCGACGCCGTCCACGCCCAACCCGACATGCACCTGGTGGGCGTCGCGGACATCGTCACCGACTGGCGAATACAATCCGCCGTCCCGCGGCTGCCCGTATTCGCCGCCACCCCCGACGCGCACAGCGGCATGGTGGACACCGGCATCCGCCCCGAGGGAACCCTCGACGATCTCCTCGCGCAGAGCGACGTGATCGTCGATACGACCCCCAAGCACGTCGCCGCCGGAAACCTGCCCCGCTACCAGGCGGCGGGAGTAAAGGTGATCGTGCAGGGCGGGGAAGCGCACTCGACCACCGGGCACTCCTTCGTCGCCCAGGCCAACTACGCCACCGCGCTCGGCCGGGACCTGACCCGGGTGGTGTCCTGCAACACCACCAGCATCGTCCGCGTCCTCGGCGCGCTCGAAAACGCCGGGCTGCTGCTGCGCGCCCGCGGGGTTACTGGTAGGGCCGAATGTCGCAGGGTGCACTATTCATCCTGGGATTAGTTCAGTCAACACTGTATGATCAGTGCATGCTGACCATTGCTCCACGTCTCGACGTCATGAACCGGCTCGGCCGGGCCATGGCGGACCCGACGCGCTCCCGGATACTGATGACCCTGCTCGACGGCCCCAGCTACCCGGCGGTGCTCTCGCGTGAGCTGGAGCTGACCCGCTCGAACGTCTCGAACCACCTGACCTGCCTGCGCGACTGCGGCATCGTGGTCGCCGAGCCGGAAGGGCGGCAGACGCGCTACGAGATCGCGGACCCGCACCTCGCGGCGGCGCTGACCGCGCTGGTGGACGTGACGCTCGCGGTGGACGAGCACGCGCCCTGCATGGACGCTTCGTGCACGGTGCCGGGCTGCTGCGGGACGGGAGCGGGCGCGTGAGCGCGGCGTGCGGCTGCGAGCACGACGAGCCTGAGACCGCAGTCGGCGAAGAGGCCGAGGAGGCGGAGCGCCCCTGGTGGCGGGACCGCGGGATCATGGTCCCGGTCTTCTCCGGTGTGGCGTTCCTCACCGGTCTGGCGCTGGAGTGGTCCGGGATGGAGATCCCTGCGCTGGTGCTGTTCTGGATCGGCCTGCTGCTGGGCGCGTCGACGTTCACGCCGGGCGCGATCCGGAACCTCTTCAAGGGCAAGCTCGGCATCGGGCTGCTGATGACCATCAGCGCGGTCGGCGCGGTGATCCTCGGCTACGTCGAGGAGGCCGCAGCGCTGGCATTCCTGTACTCGATCGCCGAGGCGCTGGAGGACAAGGCGATGGACCGTGCCCGCGGCGGGCTGCGGGCACTGCTCAAGCTCGTCCCGGAGACCGCCACCATCCGCCGCGACGGCGTCTCGGTCGAGGTCGCCGCGAAGGATCTGGCTGTCGGGCAGCTGATGTTGGTGCGGCCGGGTGAGCGGATCGCGACCGACGGCGTCGTCCGCACGGGACGTTCCAGCCTGGACACGTCCGCGATCACCGGGGAGTCGATCCCGGTCGAGGTCGAACCCGGCGATGCCGTCTCCGCCGGCGCAATCAACACCGCCGGGGCACTGGAGGTCGAAACGACCGCGGCAGGCACCGACAACTCACTGACCACGATCGTCGACCTCGTGGAGAAGGCTCAGGCGGAGAAGGGCGACCGCGCCCGCCTCGCCGACCGCATCGCCCGCCCTCTCGTCCCGGGCGTGCTGATCCTCGCCGCCCTGGTCGCGATCATCGGCTCGCTGCTCGGCGACCCGGAGCTGTGGATCACCCGCGCCCTGGTCGTGCTGGTCGCGGCATCGCCCTGCGCACTGGCGATCTCCGTGCCGCTGACCGTGGTCGCGGCGATCGGCTCGGCGAGCAAGTTCGGCGTGATCATCAAGTCCGGTGCCGCGTTCGAGCGGTTCGGCGTGATCCGCCACGTC
>NZ_QOAY01000241.1:0-6783 GCF_003314775.1 Microbacterium sp. H6
CGCGGGGACCGCCATGACCACCGGCACCGCCTTCGACATCGCCTCGGTGTCGAAGGTCGCCGCGACCACCACCGCGGTCCTCCGGCTGGTCAGCGGCGGCGAGCTGGGCTTCGACGACCCGGTCGACCGCTTCGTCCCCGGCACCGCCTGCGCGCCCGGGACGACCGTCCGCCACCTGCTGCAGCACCGTGCCGGTCTCTGGGAGTGGCAGCCGCTGTACCTCGACCGCGAGCATGCCGGGGATCCGGCGAGGGCGATCGACGCGATCCCGCTCCGATACGCCCTCGACGAAGGTCGACACTACTCCGACCTGGGGTTCATGCTGCTCGGTCGAATCATCGCCGCGATCGCCGGACAGCCCCTGGACGCCGCAGTGCGGGAACTCGTCACCGCGCCGCTCGGTCTCGCCCGTACCGGCTACGGTCCCGTCGGTCAGCCCGTCGCCTCCTCCGCTGTCGGCGATGCCGCCGAGCGCCGGATGGTCGCGACCGGAGTGCCGTACCCCGTGCTCACCGCGGACACCGACTTCGCCTGGCGCACCGACGAGATCAGCGGTGTCGTGAACGACGGGAACTGCTTCCACGCCCTCGGTGGCGTGTCCGGGCATGCGGGGTTCTTCAGCACCGCCGACGACCTGTTGACCCTCGGTGCCGCGCTCGCCGCACCCGAACGACACCCGGAGCTCTGGGAGCCGGATGCCGTGGCCGAGCTGTTCCGAGACGGCCCCGACACCGGCCAGGCACTGGGGTGGCGCAGCGACACGGTGGCCGTCGCCGGTCGGCCCACCCGGATGCTCTGGCATCCCGGCTTCACCGGATGCGCGCTCGGGATCGTGCCGGGGACCGGTACGTCCGCGGTGCTGCTGACCAACCGACTCTTCGCCTCCGAACCCGTGCCGACCGAGACGCTGTGGCGCGCAGCGCTCCCCGCGCTCCTGCCCGGCGGCACCGACCCCGGCAACAACGCTTCTGACAACGCTTTCGACACTGAAGGAACGAGTACCCCATGAGCACCACCGAGCCCGTGCTGAGCATCAGCGGCCTCGCCGTCGCCTTCCGGACCGGTTCCGAGCTGGTCACCGCGGTCAGCGACGTCACCATCGACATCGCCGCAGGTGAGACCGTCGCGGTCGTGGGGGAGTCGGGGTCGGGCAAGTCGACCACTGCGGCCGCGGTCAACCGTCTGCTGCCGGAGAACGGCGTGATCACGGCCGGCAGCATCCGCTTCGACGGTCGTGAGCTGACCGATCTGCCCGAGAACGCGATGATCTCGCTGAGGGGCGCCGGGATCGGGCTCGTGCCGCAGGATCCGATGTCGAACCTCAACCCGCTCATGCGCGTGGGCGAGCAGATCGGCGAAGCGCTCGAGGTGCACGGGTACACGCGCGGCGACGCCACCACGGCACGGGTCGTCGAGCTGCTGGAGATGGTGGGGATCGCCGATGCCGCGCAGCGCGCGCACCAGTATCCGCACGAGTTCTCCGGCGGCATGCGTCAGCGTGTCCTGATCGCGATGGGCCTGGCCTGCAAGCCGCGCCTGCTGATCGCCGACGAGCCCACCTCCGCGCTCGACGTGACCGTGCAGCGCCGCATCCTCGACCAGCTCGATTCGCTCACCGACGAACTCGGCACTGCGGTCTTCCTGATCACGCACGACCTCGCCCTCGCCGCCGAGCGCGCCGACCGCATCGTGGTGATGTTCCGCGGTCGTGTGGTCGAGGAGGGCACCTCCGCCCAGGTGCTCGGCGCCCCGCAGCACGAGTACACCAAGCAGCTGCTCGCCGCGGCTCCGAGCCTCGCCTCGCACCGTGACGCCCTGCCGCAGCGCGAAACCTCAACGGGTACACCGTTCGTCGAGATCCGCGACCTCCGCAAGGAGTTCGCCCTGCGCGCGCCCAAGCCGGGGGAGCCCGAGACGTTCACCGCCGTCGACGGGGTCAGCTTCGAGATCCGCCGCGGCACGACGGTCTCGATCGTGGGCGAGTCGGGATCCGGCAAGTCGACCACGGCGAACATGGTGCTCGGCCTCGAGGATGCCACGTCGGGGTCGATCCTGTTCGACGGGCTCGACCTGACCACGCTCCGGCGCAAAGAGCTGTTCGCCCTGCGCCGTCGCGTGCAGCCCGTGTTCCAGAACCCCTACGCCTCGCTCGACCCGCGTTACACGGTCGAGCAGTCGATCGCCGAGCCCCTGCGCGTGCACCGCATCGGCACCGCGGCCACCCGGCACTCGCGCGTGCTCGAGCTGCTGGAGCAGGTGGCCCTGCCCGCGGCCATGGCCGAACGACTGCCGCATGAGCTCTCCGGAGGGCAGCGTCAGCGCGTGGCGATCGCCCGGGCACTCGCGCTCGAACCCGAGCTGGTGGTGCTGGACGAGGCGGTGTCGGCCCTCGACGTGCTGGTGCAGGCGCAGATCCTCGACCTGCTCGCCGACCTGCAGAAGCGGCTCGGGCTCAGCTACCTCTTCATCAGCCACGACCTCGCGGTGGTGCGCATGATCTCCGACGAGGTGCACGTCATGCAGCGCGGTGTCGTGGTCGAGAGCGGCACCCCCGAGCGCATCTTCGACGCCCCGCAGCACCCGTACACGCGAGAGCTTCTCGCCGCGATCCCCGGGGCGTCTCTGGCGTCCTGATCGCGCTCGGTCGTCGACCACCGCCGTCGTCGACGACCGCAGGTTCAGCGCTTGCGGTCGTCGTCGTCCCAGGGGCCTTCCCACCAGCCGGCGCGGTCGTCGTCGCCGGGGCCGCGCCGACGGGAGCGGACGAACTGCACGATGAAGACCGTCAGCGTCGACAGCAGGATCACGAACATCACGAGGAACAGCAGGTCGCTCTGGTTCATGGGCGTCTCCCTTCCGCAGCGTCCGCCACGATCTTGGCGATGCGCGCCGCCCGGGTCTCCGGTCTCTTGGCCATCGCGATGTGGGTGAGTCCGAACTTCTTCACCGACTTCGGGAATGCGTCCCAGTTCGCGCGCGCGACGGGCAGAGCATCGAGCGCGGTGGTGAGTTCGTCCGGCTCGATACCCGCCTCCGGTCCGTCGAGCACGGTCCACGAGCCGTTCGCCTTCGCCATCTCCAGCGCTCGGATGCCGGCGGGTGCGAGCATTCCTGCCGCTTCCAGTTCGGCGATGCGCGCCTTGTTGGTGGCCGCCCACCCGCTGCCGGGACGCCGCGGCGAGAACCACTGCCCGTTGGCGCGGTCGTCCGTCCCGTCGCCGAACACGCGCACGGGGCCGTCGATCCATCCGAAGCAGAGCGCCTGACGGACGGCATCCTCGTAGCCGACGCCGTCCGACGCCCCGCGCACGCTCAGCAGCCAGACCCCCGCCGTGCGCTCGTGATTCTCCTCGAGCCAGGCGCGCCACGCCGCCGCATCAGCGGCCCGGAACCGTTCCCCCTCGTCCAGCGCGCCCACGGGCTACTTCTTCGTCTTGCCCGGCTTCACCGTCGTGATCGTCTCGGTGATCCGCGGCAGCAGGTCGGCCACCGACTGCACGATCTCGTCGGGGCGGAACGGGTACTTCTCGATCTCGGCCTGGTCGCTGATCCCGGTGAGCACCAGCACGGTGTGCAGGCCCGCCTCGATGCCGGCGACGACGTCGGTGTCCATGCGGTCGCCGATCATGCCCGTTCGCTTCGAGTGCGCGCCGATCTTGTTCAGCGCCGAGCGGAACATCATGGGGTTCGGCTTGCCGACGACGTAGGGCTCCTTGCCCGTGGCCTTCGTGATGAGGGCGGCGATGGCTCCGGTGGCCGGCAGTGGACCGTCGGTGCTCGGGCCCGTGGCGTCGGGGTTCGTCACGATGAAGCGTGCGCCGCCGATGATGAGCCGGATCGCCTTCGTGATCGCCTCGAAGGAGTAGTTGCGCGTCTCGCCGACCACCACGAAGTCCGGGTTCGTCTCGGTCATGATGAAGCCGGCGTCGTGCAGGGCGGTGAGGATGCCGGCCTCGCCGATCACGAAGGCCGAGCCGCCGGGGAGCTGCTGCTTCAGGAAGTCGGCTGTCGCGAGCGCCGAGGTCCAGATGCGCTCCTCCGGCACATGCAGGCCGCTGATGCGCAGGCGTGCGGACAGGTCGCGTGCGGTGAAGATCGAGTTGTTGGTGAGCACCAGGTACGGGATGCCGGCGCTCTCCCATCCGGCGAGCAGTTCGGATGCTCCGGGGATGGCGTCGTTCTCATGGACGAGCACGCCGTCCATGTCGGTGAGCCAGCATTCGATGTCGTCACGTTTTGCCATGTGCACAGCCTAGGGGCCGCACCTTTCCGGCGTCAGGCCGTGAGCCAGATCGCGTCGGCGGCGTGCGCGACCTCGGCCTCCGCGCCGCCGACGGAGAAGCCGCCGTCGGTCACCTCGACCTCGACGCCCACGGCGATCCCGGCAGCTTCGACGGCGCGGAGCACCTCGGGGTCCTGGTCGCTCACCCGCAGCACGCGGCCGACGTGTCCGACAGGGGCATCGGCGAGCAGCACGAACGGAGCGCGTTCGATGCGGCCCTCGGCGTCCGGGATCGCGTCGCCGTGCGGGTCGAAGCGGGGGCGTCCCAGGCGCGCATCGATGCCCTCCAGCAGCCGGTCGCTGATGGTGTGCTCGAGCACCTCGGCCTCGTCGTGCACCTCGTCCCAGCCGTAGTCGAACTCCTGCACCAGCCAGGTCTCGACCAGGCGGTGCCGGCGCACCATGGCCAGCGCGCGCTTCGTCCCTGCTTCGGTCAATCGCACCGCTCCGTAGGGCACGTGCGAGACGAGTCCGGCGGCGGCGAGCTTCTTCACCATCTCGGTGACCGACGATGGCGCGATGCCGAGCTTCGCGGCCAGCACCGAGGGGGTGATCGGTGCGTCCTGCCACTCGGTATGCGCGTAGACGGTCTTCAGATAGTCGTCAGCTGCAGGGGATGCCACCCGCCCAGCCTACGTGGTGCTCTCGCGCGCCCATGCGGTGAGTCCGTGGATGAGCGCCCGCACCCCGATCTCGAACGTGCGGCGGGCGGGGTCGGTGCTGAGCCGGGCCCTGGCGGCCTCGGCCTCGGCGAAGGTCGGGAACTGCGGGGCGAGCTCTCCCGGTGCCATGTTGTCGGCGGGGGCGAGGGCGTCCAGCGCGGAGCCGATGATGAACGACTCCAGTGCCACGATGGCGTCCACGATGGTCTCGGTGGGCCACTCGTCGTGCGCGAGCAGGCGTGCGATCTGGTCGTAGTCGGCGAACGAGCCTTCGTCGGCATCGATCGGCGAGGTGGCGAGCATCACCATGGCCTCCGGTGCGGCGATCGCGGCGTCGCGGTAGCTGTGCGCCCAGGTGAGCAGTGCGTCCTCGACGGGCAGCTCGTGGAGGACGGGGGAGACGAGCGCACGGCTGACCTGCCCGCGCATGGCCCGGATCACGGCGTCCCGGTTGGCGAAGTGGTGATAGAGCGCGGAGGTGCGCACGCCGAGCGATTCCGCGAGTGCGGTCATGGTGAACTGTCGCGGCGTGCGCTGGGCGCTCAGCCGGAACGCGGCCTTGAGGATGCGCTCCTCGGTGAGCACCTGGGTCGACGGCCGCCCGACGCTGCGCGGAGATTTCGTCATCGTGCTCGATTCTGCTCAGGTGTCTGGTATTTTATTGAAACTCTTTCAATACTGAACTCTTCAACGGACGAAGGCGCAGTCATGACCGGTTTCGACGCCGACACCATTGTCACCGACGCACGCGTGGTGACGATGGACCCGCGCCGCCCGTTCGCCACAGCCTTCGCCGTGCGCGAAGGGCGCTTCCTCGCGGTCGGGGACGATGCGCTGGTCCGAGAGCTGCGCGGACCTCGCACCCGCGTACGCGATCTCGGTGGAGCGGCCGTCACGCCTGGCCTCATCGACGCGCACCTGCATCCGATCCAGGGGATCGAGCTGACGGCGGGCATCGACCTCGGGGGTCTGACCACCGGGGCGGCGCTGCTCGCCGCCCTTCGCGTCGAGGCCGACCGCGCGCTCGCCGAAGATGCGGACCCGTGGGTGCGCGGCTGGAATCTCGACTACGACGTGTTCCACGACCTGCCGATGACCGCCGCCGCGATCGAGGACGCGGTGCGCGGACTCCCGGCGCTGCTCATCGTGTTCGACGGGCACACCGCTCTCGCCAGCCGCGCCGGCCTGGCCCGGGCGGGCATCACCGGCGCACGCGCGTTCGAGGATTCGTCGTGCGTGGTCGTCGATGCCGACGGCCACCCCACAGGGGAGCTGCGCGAACTCGGCGCCTACGAGCCGGTACGTCTGAGCGCGCCCGCCCGGACCCGTGAGCAGACCCTTGCCATCGGGCACGACCTGCTGCGCGGACTGCGCGACTCCGGACTCACCGGCGGCACGATCATGGACGGCGGCTTCGCCACGCTCGATCTGCTCGATGCTCTGGAGCAGGGTCCGGGTCTTCCCATCCGCATCGTCTCGGCGATCGACCACGAGCCCGGCTTCGACGAGGAACGGACGATCGAGAACCTGCGGATGCGGGACCGACGCGGCGAGCGCTGGCGGGGCGGATCGGTCAAGCTCTACGCCGACGGCGTGGTCGAGACGGGGACCGCCTGGCTGCACGCGCCCGATTCCGCCGGCGAGGGACTGGAGCCGTTCTGGAAGGACGTGGCCGCGTACGGCCGCACCGTGCGCCGATACACCGAGGCCGGGTTCCAGGTCGCGACGCACGCGATCGGCGACCGGGCGGTGGGCGAGGTCGTCGACGCGTACCTCGCGGCCGGCGTACGCAGCGCTTCCGGCGCCCCGCATCGTATCGAGCACCTCGAGACGACGACC
>NZ_QOAY01000163.1:0-891 GCF_003314775.1 Microbacterium sp. H6
GCTCGATCTCGGCGACCTCGGGCTTGGCTGGCGCGTCGCCGAGCTGGCGGTGTGCGCGGCATCGATGCTGCACCACGAGCCCGAGCGGCCGTTGCGGGTGCTCGAGACGGTCGCCGCGTTCCATCGCCATGCGCCGCTGAGCGACACGGAGGCGAGAGCGGTCTGGCCGCTCGTGGTGCTGCGTGCTGCCCTGCTGGTCGCGAGCGGGTGGCGTCAGCTGGAGATCGACGGGGACAACGACTACGCGCGTGAGAGGGTCGCGGGCGAGCAGGCGATCTTCGACGCCGCGACACTGCTGCCGCTCGTCGAGATGACAGAGCACGTGCTCGCCGCGGTGGGCGTCGATGAGGGCCCCGGCTTCGATGCGGCGGATGTGGTGACCGATCCTGACGCCGCTCCGCTGGCCGCGCTCCTGCCGGATCTCACCGGTCGCGTCGCCGTGATCGATCCGGGTGTCGAGTCGGCGGACCTCGACGGCGGACGCTGGCTCGAGGAGACGTCGGAGCGGGAACTGGTCGCCGAGGCGATCGAGCTCGGGGTCGCCGTAGCGGTGCTGCCGTACGGGGTGTTCCGACTCACCCGGGCGCGCATCGACGAGGCCGAGTCGGGGGAGACGTGGGCGACGGCGTGTGAATTGCATCTCCCTCCGGGCCCTCGCGTGAGGGTGGCGGCTCCGGCGAGCGGGCGGGTGACGCAACGGGGCGGGGTGGCCCGTCTCGTCCTCGATCTCGACGGTGTTGGAGACGACGGTGTTGGCGACGACGGTGCTGGCGACGGTGCAGGCGACGACGGTGCTGGCGACGGTCACGACTGGGTGCTGCAGATCTCGGGGCTCGACGCGGAGGAGCGGCGCGAGCGCCCCGTGGACATCGGCGAGACCGTGGGCTGGAT
>NZ_QOAY01000163.1:925-6997 GCF_003314775.1 Microbacterium sp. H6
CTGCCGCATTCGAGCCGCGGCGCCTGACCGTCGGCATCCACAGCGATGATGCTCCGGAGCATCAGGCGGACGGTGCGCCACTCGTCGCGCCCGAGCGCGTCCCGGCGTGGAGCCGTCTTACCGCCGACCCCGCACCGCTGCTCGGGCTGCCGTCGTTCGTGCAGCGCGACGACGCGGCCGCGGAACTGCGGCGACGTGAGCGGATCTTCGCCTCCGCGCAGGAGCGCTACTACGAGCGTCCTCCGCAGATCGAACGCGGATGGCGGCACCACCTGATCGACACCACAGGGCGCACCTACATCGACATGGTGAACAACGTCGCCGGCCTCGGGCACGCGCATCCGAAGGTCGCGGAGGCGGCAGGCCGCCAGCTACGCACCCTGGCCACGAACTCCCGCTTCCTGTTCCGCGACCTCGCGGAATACAGCGAACGGCTGCTCGCCCTGATGCCGGAAGGAAGCGGACTCGACACCGTGCTGCTGGTCAACAGCGGCTCCGAGGCGGTCGATCTGGCGATCCGTCTGGCCCAGGCCGCGACCGGACGACGCACGGTCGTCGCACTGCGCGAGGCGTATCACGGCTGGACCGCGGCGAGCGATGCGGTCACCACCAGCGCGTACGACAACCCCTCCGCGCTCGAGACGCGTCCCGACTGGGTGCACGTCGCGGATGTGCCCAACCGCTTCCGCGGCACGTATCGAGGGGCGGATGTCGCCGCCGACTACCTCGCCGACCTCGCGAGCGATCTCGACCGGCTGCAGGACGAGGGGCGGGAGGTCGCAGCGTTCCTCTGCGAGTCGATCCTCGGCAACGCGGGCGGAGTGGTGCTCCCCGAGGGCTACCTGGATGGTGCCTATGCGCAGATCAGGGCGGCGGGCGGGCTGTGCATCGCCGACGAGGTGCAGGTCGGCTTCGGGCGGATGGGGTCCGCCTTCTGGGGGTTCGAGCTCGCAGGCGTCGTGCCGGACATCGTCACGATCGCGAAGCCCATGGGCAACGGTTACCCGATCGGTGGTGTGATCACGTCGAAGCGCATCGCCGACGCGCTGTCGACGCAGGGGCAGTTCTTCTCATCGGCCGGTGGGAGCTCGCTCAGCTGTCGTGTCGGACTCGCGGTGCTCGACGCCATGGTCGAGGACGACCTGCAGCGCAACGCCGCCGTGATCGGCGCCCGCCTCGCCGAGGGGCTTCGCGGCCTCGTCGATCGGCATCCGCTGGTGGCCGTCGTGCATGGGGAGGGCCTGTATCTCGGCGTCGAACTCGTGCGTGACCGCGACACGATGGAGCCGGCGGCCGCCGAGGCCGCGGCGATCTGCGAACGGATGCGGGAGCTCGGTGTGATCGTGCTGACCACCTCCGAGAGATCCAACGTCCTGAAGATCAAGCCGCCGCTGTGCCTCACAGCCGAGAGCGCCGACCATGTCGTCGCGATGCTGGATCGGGTGCTCGCCGAAGGATGGTGACCGCGGCGCGGATCTTCGAATCCCGCGGTACGTCCGATTGTTAAAAGCGCATTTCGAACCGAATTCGCCGTAGCGCAGATGATTCCCTCCGGTCCATACTGTTGCTCAGCGTCGGACGACCCGAAGTCCGACCCATGCGCTGTCCCCCGAGGAGTACCCATGGCCACGAAGACGAAGCCGCTCGCGCAAGGTGGAGGAACGCTGAAGAGAAACCTCGGGCTGTGGGCGATCGTCGGCCTCGGTCTCGGGTACATGACGCCGACCGTCGTGTTCGACACCTTCGGCATGGTCGCCCGAGACACCGACAACGTCGTACCGGCGGCCTACCTCGTGGCCCTGGTCGTGATGGTCTTCACCGCGATCAGCTACGGCAAGATCTCCAGTGCGATCCCGAGCGCCGGGTCTGCATACACCTACGTGCGCGAGTCGATCCACCCGAACCTCGGGTTCATGGTCGGCTGGACGTCGCTCATCGACTACGTGCTGCTGCCGATGGTGAACTGCCTCATCATCCGCAGCTACCTCGAGGCGCTGTTCCCCGAGATCCCCGGGTGGATCTGGGTGGTGCTCTACTGCATCCTCGTCACGAGCATCATCTACCTGACGATGCGCGGCACCTCGAACATGAACATGATCCTGCTGGTGTTCTCGATCGTCGTGATGGCCGTGTTCGTCGTGATGGTCATCGCACAGCTGATGCGCGGCGACGGTGCGGGCACGGTCGCCTCGCTGACGCCGATCTTCCACGACGGCGCCACCATGGGGGCGGTGCTGATGGGAGCCACGATCGTGTGCTTCTCGTTCATCGGCTTCGATGCCGTCACCATGTACGCGGAGGAGGCGAAGGATCCGAAGATCATGCCGAAGGCGATTCTCCTCACCGTGCTGCTGGGTGGGGCGATCTTCCTGATCTCGGGCTACCTCACGCAGCTGCGTTTCCCCGACTGGAACGAGTTCGCCCCCGGCGGCGACATGCAGTTCGTCGAGGACTCGACGCTGCCGATCATCGGCAACCTGGTCGGCGGCCCCGTGCTCATGGCCGTGCTGACCGCGGCCGGTTTCTGCGCGACCCTGGCCTCCGGTCTCGCCTCGCACGCCTCGGTGTCTCGCATGCTGCTGGTGATGGGGCGCAACAACGTGCTGCCGCAGCGGGCGTTCGGCTACATCAACCCCCGCACCCACACCCCGACGTTCAACATCGTGCTGGTGGGCGCCATCTCGCTGCTCGCGATCCCCTTCACGCTCGAGCTGATCGCGGCGTGGATCAACTTCGGCGCGCTGATCGCCTTCACGTTCGTCAACATCTCGGTGATCGCGTGGTTCGCGATCCGCAAGGGCCGCCGCAAGACCCCGGGCGACATCTTCAGCTTCATCGTGATGCCGGGGATCGGCATGATGCTCACCGGCCTGTTGTGGGCGAACCTGCACGAGGACGCGCTGCGCGGCGGTCTGGTGTGGACCGCGATCGGGGTGGTCTACCTCGCGATCATCACCAAGGGCTTCCGCAAGAAGGTCGTCGCGTTCGACGAGAACCAGGCGGTGACCGGGTACAACAAGGTGGTCAAGGTGCCGGTCGACGAGAGTTGACCCGCTCCGGTCGCGATATGTCAGCTCAAAAGGTGGAAACAGCTGACATATCGCGACCGGAAGGTCAGATGACGCCCTGAGCGAGCATCGCGGCGGCGACGCGCTCGAAGCCGGCGATGTTGGCCCCGGCCACGTAGTCGCCGGGGACGCCGTGCCGCTCTGCGGCGTCGAAGGCGGCGCCATGGATGTCGCCCATGATCTCGCGGAGCTTGTTCTCGCTGTCGCCGAAGCTCCAGCGCTGACGGGAGGCGTTCTGGCTCATCTCGAGCGCCGAGGTCGCGACGCCACCGGCGTTCGCGGCCTTGCCGGGGGCGAACAGCACTCCGGCCTTCTGGAAGGCGTCGACGGCGTCGGGCACGCAGGGCATGTTCGCACCTTCCGACACCGCGCGCACGCCGTTGGCGATCAGGGCCTCCGCATCGGCCAGGGAGACCTCGTTCTGCGTGGCGGAGGGCACCGCGATGTCGACGGGCACCTCCCATACGCTGCCGCCTTCCACGAAGCGGGCGCTCGGGCGACGGTTGGCGTACTCGACGATGCGGGCGCGCTCGACCTCCTTGATCTGACGCAGCAGGTCGAGGTCGATGCCGGCGTCGTCGACGACGTAGCCGGACGAGTCGGACGCCGTGACCGCGGTCGCACCGAGCTGGGTGGCCTTCTGGATCGCGTAGATGGCCACGTTGCCGGAGCCCGAGATGCCGACGCGCTTGCCGTCGAGGGAGTCGCCGTGCACGGCGAGCATCTCCTGCGCGAAGAACACCGCGCCGTAGCCGGTGGCCTCGGTGCGCACCTCGGCCCCGCCCCATCCGGTGCCCTTGCCCGTGAACATGCCCGACTCGTGGCGGTTGGTGACCTTGCGGTACTGGCCGAACAGGTAGCCGATCTCGCGGCCGCCGACGCCGATGTCGCCCGCGGGGACGTCGGTGTGCTCGCCGAGGTGCCGGTAGAGCTCGTTCATGAACGACTGGCAGAAGCGCATGACCTCGGCGTCGGAGCGGCCGTGCGGGTCGAAGTCGGACCCGCCCTTGCCGCCGCCGATGCCCTGACCGGTGAGAGCGTTCTTGAAGATCTGCTCGAAGCCCAGGAACTTGATGATCGACAGGTTCACCGAGGGGTGGAAGCGCAGCCCGCCCTTGTACGGGCCGAGCACGGAGGAGAACTGGATGCGGTACCCGCGGTTGACGTGCAGCTTCCCGGCGTCGTCGATCCACGGCACACGGAAGAGGATCTGACGCTCGGGCTCGACCAGGCGCTCGAGGATGCCGCCGTCGACGTATTCCGGGTGACGCTCCAGGACGGGTGCGATCGAGTGCAGCACCTCGTGGACGGCCTGGTGGAACTCCGGCTCGTGCGGGCTGCGGGAGAGCACCGTGTCGAAGACAGGCTGCACGGAGTCGGCGAGCGGATGGAAGTCGGCGGGAGACGTAGCGGTCACGCGGAAGGGCTTTCTGGTGGGGGATGGGGTGCGGGCGATCGTGTCGCGCGCGAAAGCAGAGCCGGGTGAGGCGGAGGTTTCACTCTAGCGTCGGCCACAGCCGCGTCAGCGCACCCGGCGGGAGGGCTCGGGTCACCCGGTGTTCTGCAGCCCGGCGGCGACCCCGCTGACCGAGAGCAGCAGCAGCCGCTGCTGCTCCGCGTCGGCTCCGGAGCCGGTCGGGCCGTGATCCGCCGAACGCAGGGCACGCAGCGCCCGGAGCTGGAGGAGCGAGAGGGCGTCGACGTAGGGGCTGCGCAGCTGCACGGCCCGCTGCAGCACGGGCTTGTTCTCGAGGAGTCCGGTGCCGCCGGTGAGACGGATCACCCAGCGCCGCGTGAGGGCGAGCTCGTCCAGCACGAGCTGGGCCAGGTCGTCGCGGTCGCCCAGGGCGAGGTACTGGCGGGCGATGCGCTCGTCGGTCTTGGCGAGGCTCATCGCGACGTTGTCGATCATGGTGCGCAGCAGCGGCCACTCCCGGTACGCCTCGACAAGAAGTTCCTCGTCGCCGACGGCTTGCAGGGCGGAGCCGAGTCCGAACCAGCCGGCGAGATTGATGCGGGCCTGCGTCCAGGCGAACACCCACGGGATGGCGCGGAGGTCCTCGAGCGACTCGACCGACAACCCGCGTCGTGCCGGGCGCGAGCCGAGCGCGAGCAGACCGATCTCCTCCATCGGGGTCACGGTGGCGAACCACGATGCGAACCCCTCGGCCTTCACCAGCGAGAAGAAGCGCTCACGGGAGGCCGCGTCCATCGCCGAGGCGACTTCGGCGTAGCGCTCTGCCGCACGGCTGGTGCGCTCCTCCTCGGTGGGGGACGACGCCAGCAGGGTGGCCGCGGCGACCTGGTCGATGTGCCGCATCGCGATCGCGGGCTCGCCGTAGCGCGCGAAGATGACCTCGCCCTGCTCGGTGAGCTTGAACCGGCCGTCGACGGAGTGCGGCGGCTGCGCCAGGATCGCCGAGTTGGCAGGGCCGCCACCTCGTCCGAGTGCGCCGCCACGACCATGGAAGAGCGTCAGCTCGATGTCGTTGTCCTGCGCCCAGCGGGCGATCTTCTCCTGGGCTTCGTACAGCGCCAGGTTCGCGGCGACGGGGCCCACGTCCTTCGACGAGTCCGAGTAGCCGAGCATGACCTCGAGCCGGTTGCCGGTCGCGGCCATGCGCTCGCGGAACTCCGGGAAGGTCACGGCCTCGGCGAGGATGCCCGGGGCAGCCTGGAGGTCGGCGAAGGTCTCGAACAGCGGCACGACGTCGAGCACAGGCGCATCGTCGCCGAGCGCGTATCGGGCGAGACGGTGCACGTTGGCGAGATCGGAGGCTGCCTGGGTGAAGGAGACGACGTACCGCCCGGCCGCACGCAGACCCCGGTCGTGCTGGATGTCCGCGATCGCGCGGAAGACGTCGAGCACCTCTTCGGTCTGTGCGCTGACGGCTTCGCCCGCATCGAGCTCGGCAAGAGCCTTCGCGTGCACCTGGGAGTGCTGACGCACCTCGAGCTCGGTCAGGTGGAAGCCATAGGTCTCGACCTGCCAGATGAGGTGCTG
>NZ_QOAY01000219.1:0-271 GCF_003314775.1 Microbacterium sp. H6
GCCTGGTTCAGGCCCTTGCCGCCCGAGAAGCGACCACCGGCACGGCCAAGGAGCGTCTCACCGACGAGCGGAGGGCGCGAGACCTCGACCACGAGATCGAGGTTCGCGCTCCCCACCACGGCGACGCCGGCGAGGGTGTCAGACACGCGACATCGTCCGCCGGTACTGCGAGCCCGTGTGCGACTCGGCGAGCGCCGGCGTGGGCGTGCCGATCAGGCGCTCGCGCAGCGACTGCGGCTCGGACGAGGGCTCCGCGATCGCGCCGCGCTCC
>NZ_QOAY01000219.1:315-1832 GCF_003314775.1 Microbacterium sp. H6
TGAGGATCGGCAGCACGTGCTCGATGAAGTCGACGGTCGAGGCCGGCGGGATGACGGGGGCGAACAGGAACCCGTCGAGGTCGGCGCCGTCGGCGAGCTCGATCATCCGGTTAGCGACCTGCTCCGGGGTGCCGACGATGGGGCGGGCTCCGACGCCGTGCGCGTGCCAATCCCCCAGCACATCGCCGACGGTCTTGTCCGCGAAGCGCGCGACCTGCGTCTGCGAGAGTTCGGTGCTGAGCTCCGACATCGGCGTGTTCGGCGCGTACGCCGAGAGGTCGAGGCCGGTGAACCATGCGTAGGAGGCGACCGTGACATCGGGGTTCTGCGCGTCGGCGACCTCGGCGTACTTGCGCCGGGCCTCCTCCTCGGTGCTGCCGACGACCGCGGCGAACGCCGACATGATCTTGACCTCGTCGGCCCCGCGACCGTTCTTGACGGCCTCCTCGCGGATCGCACTCGAGTGCGCACTGAGCTGTTCGACCGAACCGCTGCCGACGAAGATCGCCTCGCCGTGCTTGCCGCCGAACTCGCGACCGGCGGGCGATGCCCCGGCCTGGAACAGCACCGGCGTCCCCTGCGGCGAGCGCGAGGTGTTGCCGTAGCCGTGCGAGCGGAAATAGGGACCGTCGTGCGCGATGCGGTGCACCTTGGACGGGTCGGCGAAGCGACCGGCCTTGTCGCGCTCCAGGGCGCCTTCCTCCCAGGCCTGCTCCCACAGCTTGTAGACGACCTGCATGAAGTCGTCGGCCATGAGGTAGCGCTCGTCGTGACCGACCATCGGCACGCCGAAGCCCTGCACCGCGGTGTCGGCGGTACCGGTGGTGACCACGTTCCAGCCGATGCGTCCGCCCGAGAGGATGTCGAGCGTCGCCATGCGGCGGGCGAAGGAGTAGGGCGGCTCGAGCAGCGTGGATCCGGTGGCGACGAGCCCCAGTCGCGTGGTCTCGGGGATGAGTGCGGCAAGGATGATCGCCGGGTCGAGCCGGGGCAGATCGAGGCCTTCGACGGAGCAGATGTCGGGGCGTTCACCCGCGACGTCGGCCCATCCCCAGGCATCCGCGAGGAAAAGGAAGTCGAACCCGGCGTCCTCGACCATGCGCGCGGTGTCGCGCCAGTACTCGAGCTTGTCGAACAGGTAGCGCCCGTTGTCGGGGTGCCGCCAGGTCGCGGTACCGGAGTCGTTCGCCTGCGCGTTCTCGAAGAGGCCGAGACGCAGCGGTTTGACGGTGTTCTGATCGGTCATGTGCGGGTGCCTTCCTTGTGGGTGGTTCGGGTGGATCTGGGCTGTTCTCCGGGCACGCCGGAGGAACCCCGGGACGGGTGGGGGATCCCGTCCCGGGAGGCGGGCGCCGCGTCAGCCCTTGGCCGTGACCTCGCCGTCGCTCCACCAGAGCACGCGCTTGCGCACCAGGGCGAGGACGATGATGAGGAGCACGCCGAGCAGGCACAGCAGGGCGATGCTGGCCCAGGTGACGGGGAGGTTCGCCTGGGCGGCCGAGGTGGTGACGAGCGAG
>NZ_QOAY01000184.1:0-273 GCF_003314775.1 Microbacterium sp. H6
CAGCGATGGCACGCAGGCCGAGCGGCTGGCGCGCGGTGACCGGGACCACGTGGATCCCGCGGGCTCGGGCGGCGTCGAGCGCGGCGCGGGTGCGCGGAGTGACGGCCGACGACGAATCGAGCAGGGTGCCGTCGAGATCGGTGGCGATCAGCCGCACACGCACGTGATCGGCCCTCAGGAGAAGATCATCGGCATGTCGTCGTCGTCATCGGCGCCGCCCGTCCCAAGACGACGGCTGTCGAGGTCGACGACCACCGGGACATGGTCGCTGGG
>NZ_QOAY01000184.1:306-3451 GCF_003314775.1 Microbacterium sp. H6
GCTCGCCCTTGCGCTCGTCGCGGTGGATGGACGCGCCCTGCACGGCCTCGGCCAGCGTGCGCGAACCGAGCACGAAGTCGATGCGCACACCCTCGTTGCGCGGGAACTTCAGGCGCTGGTAGTCCCAGTAGGTGAAGCCCTCCGGGATCAGCGGGCGTACCACGTCGGTGACCCCGGCATCCTGGAACGCGAAGAACGCGTCGCGCTCCTGCGGGGACACGTGGGTCGAACGGCCGACCACGATGTCGGGGTCGCCGTTGTCGACGTCGAACGGGATGATGTTGAAGTCGCCCACCAGCGCGAGGGGCAGATCGGGGTTCGCCGACAGCTCGGCTGCCGTCGATCTCTTCAGCTGCTCGAGCCAGTGCAGCTTGTAGAGGTAGTGCGGGTCTTCCAGCGAGCGGCCGTTCGGCACGTACAGGCTCCACACCCGCACGCCGTCGACCATCACTCCGAGCGCACGTGCTTCGAGCGGCGCATCCGGCCCCTCATGCCCCTTCGCGAAGCCCGGCATTCCGTCGAACGAGGTGCGCACGTCGGTGACCGGGAGGCGGCTCGCGATCGCCACGCCGTTCCACTGGTTCAGCCCGTGCACCTCGACGTGGTACCCGGCCTCCTCGAACGGTCCGTAGGGGAACTGCTCCGGCTTGCACTTGATCTCCTGCATCGCCAGCACGTCGATGTCCTCGCGGACGGCGAACTCGACGGTGCGGGTGACGCGGGTGCGGATGGAGTTGACGTTCCAGGTGGCCAAGCGCATGCGTCAAGCCTAGTTGCGGGATCCGACACCCGAGCCCGCACTGGGTCCGTCGCCCGCGACCTGTGTGGCGGCCACCTGCATGGCCACCACCTGCATGGCCACCGAACGGATGCATGAGCCGCATGGCCGGACGTTCATGCATGCGGTCAAACCTCATGCATCCGCGCAGTGCGCCCCAGGCTCCTACACTGGATGCCGTGACCGCACTCGACGCAGACCGCCAGACGCTCCTCGACCTCATCAAGGACGAGGCGGTGTTCCACGGCGACTTCACCCTTTCCAGCGGCAAGAAGGCGACGTACTACGTCGACATGCGAAAGCTCACGCTGGACCACCGCGCCGCTCCCGCGATCGGTCGCATCATGCTCGACCTGATCGGCGACCTCGACGTCGTGGCCGTCGGTGGCCTCACGCTCGGTGCCGATCCGATCGCGAACTCGGTGCTGCACGCTTCGGTCGCAACCGACACCCCGCTCGACGCGTTCGTCGTGCGCAAGGAGCACAAGGACCATGGGCGCGGCCGCCAGATCGAAGGCGCCGACGTCAAGGGCAAGCGTGTCGTCGTGCTCGAAGACACCTCGACCACGGGGCAGTCGGCGCTCAAGGCCGTCGAGGCCCTCCGCAAGGAAGGCGCAGAGATCGTTGCCGTTGCCGTGATCGTCGACCGCAAGACCGGGGCGCAGGCCGCGATCGAAGCCGAGGGCCTCGAGTGGCGCGCCGCCTTCGACCTCGACGACCTCGGACTCGACCCGCAGTGACGCGCTACGCCCTGGCCGTCGACGTCGGCGGAACGAAGATGGAAGCCGCGCTCGTCGGCGAAGACGGCCGGCTCGTCGAGGGAAGCCGGAGTCGACAGGCGACGGGTCGCGAAGCCACTCTCGATTCACTCGATGCGTCGGTGGTCGCGATCGTCGAGCACGCGCTGGCGGCTCTACCCGCGGACGCCGAACTCGTCGGGGCCGGCGTCGGCAGCGCCGGACCGATCGACCGCACGGTCGGGGCGATCATGCCCGTGAACATGCCCCTGGCACGCGGGTTCCGTCTCGAGGACTCGGTGCGCGCGGCGGCGTCCACGGTGCTGGGGCGCGACGTGCGCACTCTGCTCGGTCACGACGGCGGTGCGCTCGCCCTCGCCGAATCCTGGCTCGGGGCCACGCAGGGCGCCGGTGCCTCGCTGTCGATCGTCGTCTCGACCGGTGTCGGCGGCGGGTTCGTCGCGAACGGCGCCTATATCCCCGGGGCCACCGGCAACGCCGGCCACCTGGGTCAGGTGCGTCGCGAGGGTGGTCTGACCCTGGAGGAGATCGCCTCCGGGCCGGCGAGCGCCGCCTGGGCGCAGACGCAGGGCTGGAGCGGTGCCACCGGGGAGGATCTGGCCCGTGACGCAGCCGCCGGAGACACTGTCGCTCGTGCGGCGATCGAGCGCTCCGCCCGCGAAGTAGGCGGTGCGTTGGCGGATGCCGCGACCCTCGTCGACCTCGACGTCGTCGCGATCGGCGGCGGATTCTCGCGGGTGTCCGAGGACTACATCGACCTCGTGCAGACAGCGCTCACTGCCAGCGCGGCGCACGAATACTCGCGGCGCGCCCGAGTCGTGCGCTCTGGGCTGGGCGACGAGGGGCCGCTCATCGGCGCCGCCGCGCTCGTGCTGCGGTAGCCGCCGCCCTCGTGCTGCTGTAGCTCCCTCCGACTGCGCAGCTCAGCTCAGCTCAGCTCAGCGGTGGGCGCTGAGCAGGTGCCGGGGTGGCCCTTCGAGGCGGGCCACGGAGATCTTGAGATCGGTGACGTCGGCGGCAACGGCGTCGATGCGGGTGCTGAGCTTCTCCTCGACGGCGTCGATACGGTCGTCGATGCGGCGGACCATCCAGGCGCCCGCGGCGAACAGGCTCGTACCGAGGGTGAGCACGACGCCGATCGCGCTGAGGACGATGGTGACGGTCTCCGTGCTCACTGTCTCATCCTCGTCCCGCGGTGAGCAGGTGCCGGGGTGGCCCTTCGAGGCGGGCCACGGAGATCTTGAGATCGGTGACGTCGGCGGCGACGGCGTCGATGCGGGTGCTGAGCTTCTCGTCGACGGCGTCGATGCGGCGGACCATCCAGGCGGCGCCGACGAACATGCTCGTGCCGAGCGTCACCACGACGCCGACGGCGCTCATGATGGTCGCGAGGGTCTCCGTGGACACGCGTGCTCTCCTTGCTCGGCCGGGTACATCGACGACGTTACGCCGCTCATCCCGGTGTGCGCGCCGGTATTCCAGCATCTGTGAAGATGTCGCGGAGGTTGCGCGATGTGGAGAAGAGGTCAGTGCGCCGCAGGCGTCTTCCGCGGTGCCCGGCCGGCGACGAGCATCAGCACCGGCACCAGCGCGCACAGCACCGCCGACA